>NZ_VJYC01000009.1:0-72796 GCF_030400235.1 Leuconostoc sp. UCMA20149 | reverse complement strand
CATACAAAACATTAACGCAAGTCCAAGCAGCCATTGGTTGGTATATCAATTTTTATAATCGCAATCGTATCTCAAATGTTGCCTAAGTAACTGAATAAAAATAGTCCAACTTATTGACTTCTGAGCATCATGAAACGATTTGTATTATTTGTCATGTACGCTGTTTGCTTTCTTAATGTCTAAGTACTGTTTAGCTTTTGAAAATGCCACTAAGACTAAACCACTATTGGTATTTACTTATTCAGAGACAACGACTAAATAGTCTATAAGTCGATTAAAGCCAAGTCCAACGTTCGCAACACTGGCGTTAATTTTTTTGAATCAATTAATACAAACAAAACATTAAGTTTGTGACTAAATCAAAAGCTATGCTATAATAAAGATATAGAAAAGAGCCGTAGCGCTAACTACGACTCCTAGCAAACCCGTTTCGACGGTGGCTAAGTTATAGTCAAGTTAATGACCATTCACTCGTCAAAGTTAAGAATGGTCATTTTTTTGTGCTGTTTTTGATCAACACAACAACTAAAGTAATTAGTGTTAGGATAAACATCCCAAAGCTAATCATTAGTTGTAGCGCATCCGATACGGACACTAGGCATCTCCTTTCCTAGAATCTGGGCTTCTAGCTGTTACACCATAAGCACCACCTCCATTCGGGATAGCCACCATCTTAACTTGTTTGCTGTAACAAGTATATCATACCTGAAAATTACAATTGGTCTGAATCCTAATCGCTGGTAAAATTTAAAAATCGACTAACGAAATAAGTCTTGCAAATACTTTGTACACTCTTGTAAAGCTTATTTCTGAGCAGTAAATATTGTCTAACATTATTTAGGATAATGTTCGCTGTGCTTGTACTAAAAATTCGTTGATTAGTATAAGCAATACTGCATATAAAGGTAATTCTATTTTGGCAATCTAGACATCCTTGAATAATCAATCAACATGACAAAGCCAAAACTTATTTTTTCAACCACGACTGCAACTCATCAAAATTTGTATTTGTGACGACAAAGCGAGGGACACCTTGTAAAATGTTTGGTAAATCATTGCTAACAATGCCGGGTTCCAGTAAAAAAATTCCCTGCATACCATGCCTATACATATATTGAGTTAGTGTAACATTCTGACTCCCATAGGGATAGGCAAAAACTGTCGGTGTGATGCCGAGTTGATTTTTGATCTTGTTATATGACTTTTTATAATCAGAAATGATTGACTTTTTAGATATAGAAGATGTCGATAAAATTGGTTTATTATCCTCTTGATAATGTAAATCATTTGTGTGCAATCCAACAGTCACTTCTGGATGATTAGACAACTTAGATATTTCTTGCCATGTAGCTAACTGTTCCCCGTCCAAATTACTACCGACTCTACCGGTAATCACAAATATTGTAAATGGTAATCTTAAATCATACAATGTCGGCGCAGCATTTCGGGGTAATGTAGTATCAATATCATCGAAAGTCAATACGACATGCTTTCCAGAAATTGTATTTTCATGACTGTGTTTAATGAACTCATCCATTGACCACACACTGATATGATGTGATTTCAGCCATTTCATTTGATGCATAAATATTGTTTGATCAACATTATATTGCTGTAACTGAGGGTTTTTGGACACATCTTGTGCAAATTCTACAGCAGCATTTTTCTTAAGAATTCGATGGTAGGCCAACACTAGAACACCATCCTTAACGTTGCTATTAGTTTTAGCGAAATTTTTATAACTGTAATCTACTTTTCGTTCAATTTGTTGCTGTTTATTACCCTGTTGAACACCGAAATATATCATCATAAAAGAAATGAATAACATTACCAATATAAATAACAGAATTATTAATCTATACCTTTTCATCATTGATTTTCACCTGATACTGATTTAAAAACCCTGCTATCGCTGGAAACGAAGTAATTATTAAACAAACCATAATAATTTGCATACCATGATTAACCCCATTCGTATTTATGCCAAGTAATAAATTCAAAACAACAAAACTATCTGAGTAGACATGAAGTTGCGCGACAAACGCCAAAATAACGATAGTAAGGACAATAATCCACGCAAAGAGTGTTAAAATACCTGCTAAAATGTTACCTGAAAAATGTTTATGTCGAATAATTAGTTTTTTATTCATTTATTTACCTCGATCTGGACTTGTCCATGACCCTTTTCGTCTGTGTAAAGTACATACAATGATTTGAGACGCAATGGCAGTAATCAGCGCCGTCGTCCAATAAAAAGTGCTATAAAATGGGATTTCAAAAACATCGTGCAGAGACAATTGAGAATGTCTTTTGTCTTGAATAATGCCTTGACAAATCATAATAGAAAATAGCGCAATGTAAATTAATATAATCACGCCTGGCAACGAAAAAGTCTGGGTACCTATGGTCATGATAATATATTGAAAAAAAGTAATCAAAGCTAACCAAGCCCAAATGTGGCTAAATAACATATCAAACAGCAAAAATTTTTGTTTAACATCTTCATTGTGATAGACCCACTTTGCATTTTTAAAAAAAACTTCTAGACCACCTACCGACCATCTGATGCGTTGTTTAAAGTAGCCACTAAACGTCTCGGGTACAAGAATGTACGTTAATGCTAAAGGCGTGTAATGTATCAGCCATTTTTTGCGACGTAAGCGCCATGTCATATCAATATCTTCTGTAACGGCCGTCTTATCGAATCCGCCAACATCGCCTAATGCTTCACTACGATATAGTGCGATAACACCTGCGACGGTCATTATGCCACCAAATAAACTATCTTGTGCACGCTTTATACGATCTATAATGCCAACGTATTCTAACGTTTGTAATCTGCCTAATATCGTTGTTCGATTACGGACTACCGGCTTTCCTGTCACAGCTCCAACATTATCACTATCAAATTTTTTCAACATTTGATGCAATGCATTCGGATTCAGTAGCGCGTCAGCATCTGTGACCAGCACATATTCTGATTCAACGTAGCTCATTGCTTCATTCAAAGCTTGAGCTTTACCCATGTTATTTGGTAATTCTAATAATTTAATTGGCACTTCGGGTGTATTATGCAATAACCACTTCTTAACAACCGAGACGGTAAAATCGTTACTCTTATCATCAACAACAATAATGTTATAATTCGTATAATTTAATGCTACTAGCGATTTTAATGTGTCAATGACAGTGTGCTCTTCATTAAAGGTTGGCAATAAAATTGTCACACTTGCGTTAAGCAACGAATCATATTTTGAATCATAAGTGTGAAATTGGTTACCAGATATCCAAGAACCTAAAATCCAAATTAAAGTCATTATGATTGGATAGTAAGTCGTATAGAATTGTAAAATGTTTGAAACGATTATCATAATGTTATGCTTTCCTAGTATTGGACAACTTTGACAAAATTTTTTCTACAATAAAAGACAATATTGTGGCCGAAATAAATGAACATATCACAATTAACGGTCCCCACACCAAACGATTATTAGTACTAGGAACCATCAATTTGAAATCATGGTAAATTATGCTGTCTGTGAGATCTGAAAACAAGTATATCGTGAGTGTCATGCCAGATATTTTTGTTAATATTTTATATTTCCGATGTTTTTCTCGCTTAAATGGCAAACGAAGAAACAAGAGAAACAGTATAATTGCAACTATAAAAGGCTGATACCCCATATAATCATTTTCTGATGTCCATTGAAAAATTTTGCCGTAATTATTATTTACAGCAATCAGAGATATAACACTAAATATCATTATTGACCAGAATAATAATTGTTTGAGCGGTATTTTTTGAATTTTAGAAAAATATGTTTTAAAGTAGACACCAAAATAGTAATATCCTATCGGATAAGCCGCGGTCCACCAATCAGGCATGATTTTTCCAAAAACGTTAAATAATGACGGTAAGAAAAACAAGATTACAGAAATTATCAAAATATAAAGATGATACTGTTCGTTAGATTGATAATGCCAAGCGGCATTTAGTAGAGGTATCAGCAGGTATAAGCCAATATACATTTCTACATACCACGCATAACTATCAGTTGAAAAATCTAACATACCATACAATGCATCTGAGAACGATATTTTACTACCAAGAATTAAGGTATGCCCTATCCAATCAATTATTGACACAATGACATACAGCAAAAGTGTTCGCCAAATTTTAACGATGTAACTGCTAGAAAGAAACTTGTCTCCCATCAAGAAACCCGTAGCCATAATGAACAACGGGACCGCTGTAATAAATATGGCCCTCAGAAACACATCAATTGTTGGTATCCATCCTGTGACACTAATATCATAAAATCCAGAATTCAACAAAAAATGTACAGAAACCACTGAAAATATGGCAAAAACTTTAATCACGTCAATTTGATATAGCCGTTTTCTCAAGTTATTCTCCTAAAATTACGCTCACAAAAACAATACTTCCCATTATAGGTATAAAAAGTAGCAAAAACACTCTCATATTATTGATTCAAAATAAAAAAAATAATAATCTTTTGGTGTATAAGTTTGCTAGTTGAGATTACTCAAAGTATAAAAGAGTTATAATATTAGCTATGGAACCCGATTACTTCGAAAAGCTAACAATTGAATTAAAACGTCACCCTCATCATATAATTGAGTTAAAGCAATGGCTTTTTGTAACCATAAATACGGCTAAATCAATCATTGATAATTCAAATAAATCCCAACTTATTTATTTAAAAAATTTTTTCAGTTGCACAAAAACGAGTGAAATACAACAGGTGTTTGACACAATACAAGGTAAATTTGGTGATAAATACTTTTCAGAAAAGAATAGTTCAAATTATCAATACCTTTGTTCTCTAGTGGCAAATTTTCCAGCAACAGCGCTAACGGATGTGGAACATGAATTAATCAGTAGTTTTGTTAAAATAGACAAATACTTGTTATATGAGAATCTATAATTCCAAAACCAATTCACTAGTCAATTAAAGAACTAATTCTCCCCACAATTTTTCACTTGAAAATTTGCATACTTTTTTATCTCACATCCCCTAATAAAGGTAAACTTACATATTGATATGAACTGAACACTGTATAAACTGTCAATTCAAATATTAATTAAAACTTCAATGTCACAGCAATAAAATAATATGCTATGCTTTTGTTAAAGACAAAAATAAAAAGGAAACGAAGTCCCATGACACTCATTGATGAATTACAAATAATAGGCAAAGATAGCGCGCCCCACAGTGGGAAAACAATTTATTTAGCAGCTGGTTGGTTTAATCCGATTCAAGAAAAACTTTTAAAAGAAGCTTATGCTGCGCTATTGCACAATCAAACAGTGGCTCATGTCCATGTCCCCTTGTTACATCAATACGAAGGTTCCAATCCGATTGTCAATGGCGAGTTCAATCCCGACCAAGAATGGGCAACAGCTACTTTTGATGATGATGTTAGCGCAATTGATAATGCTGATGTCGTAGTTGCTTTACTCGATGCAAGTGATCAAGATACCGGAACAATTTGGGAAATGGGTTACGCCTATGCAAGCCATAAGCCTGTAGTTGTATTAGCAGTTGGTGATACATTTCAATATCCTATCAATCTTATGCCTGCTCAAGGGGCAATCCATCATCTCGCCAATAATAATTTAGAAACGTTTGATTTCTATGAAATCAACAAGCGTTTTTATGTTGGTAAGACGATTTAAAAATTTTATTCTCCTTGTGGCAATTTACTTAAAAAAAAGACAGAAATATCCATTTTTGGATAGTTCTGTCTTTTTAATTCAACACCATCACATAATTTTTATAACTTGTCAGGTTGATAATTGTTAATAGACGATTCAGTTTTGGTTTCAATTTCAAATAATGGTCGATGTTTGACCTCTGTAAAGATTTTACCAATATAAATGCCGATAACAGATATAGCTACCAAGTTAATACCACCTAACAGCCAAATTGAAATCATCAAAGATGACCAACCTGCTTCTGTATTACCAATCATTTTTTCAAATATTGTGTACATAATTTCAATACCAGCAACACTGGTAACAAACATTCCTAGACCAAATAGTAATCGAATCGGCTGAACACTAAAACTTGTAATACCATCAATTGCAAAACTCAACATTTTTTTCAATGGATATTTTGATGTTCCCGCTTGTCGCTTACCACGTTCATAAAAGACTTTGTCCGTTTGAAATCCTAACAAAGGTACCATCGCACGTAAAAATACATTTCGTTCTGGTAATTTTAGAAGTGCTTTAACAGCAGTTTGACTCATTAATCTAAAATCTGCATGGTTAGGAATCATGTCGACGCCTAAGAAAGTACACATTTTATAAAATGCTAATGCTGAATTTCTTTTGAACCAAGTATCATCTGCTCTACTTGACCTGACACCATATACAATTTCACTACCCTCATTGTATTTAACAATCATTTCTCTAATGACATTCGGATTGTCCTGCAAATCAGCATCGAGTGTTATGAGAATGTCCGCTAATTTGATTCCTTCAAACATTCCTGCTAATAAAGCCGACTGATGACCAAAGTTTCTAGAAAGTTTGACACCAATCAAATCCGAATTTATCAGTTTCTGGTCCTGAATAACTTGCCATGTGCCATCTTCAGAACCATCATCTACAACAAGAATAAAACTATCATGACTGATTAGATCTTCACTTACTAAATCTAATTTTATTTGTTTTAGTTTAGATAAAGTGATTTGTAAGACTTCTTGCTCGTTATAGGCTGGTAAAACAAGTCCCAAACGAGGTGTTTTTGATCGTGATAACATATTCAAAGTGCTCCATTCTTATTGATATATATTTGATAAATCATATAATGTTGAACTTTGTGATTGACCACCCATTTGTTGTCCTGAGGAACTTTGATTTGATGTGCTAGAACTATATGTGACCGTAGTACCATTCTTTTTAACCCAAGTTAGTATTTTACTAATTTGACCACTCGAGGTCTTACTATTGTTGCCCATCACGAAGTATTTCAGTTGTCCCGACTTGACTAGCTTTTTGAATTCAGAAAGTGACATAGTTGGATCTGTTCCGTGATAACCACCTAATGCCATGACTGCTTTACCGGACTTGATAATATATCCAGATGCCGAGTTAGAATCAGTTGTGGCAAACAAATATTTGGCATTACCTTGGTGCTTCTTGGTATAACTCAATAATTGACTATTGACTTCTCCACCCATATCACTGCCACCAGTTTGGCTTAGAAGTGACGGACTGGCGGCTGGTATTGCTGCAGAATTATGCGACAATGTTGGTGTTAATGACCACCAGCTTGCCATTAGTAGAATGCTAATTGCCGATAAAATAATTTTTATTTTGCTATTGATGTGTCTAGGCAATAGCCACCAAATAGACAAGCCAATTGCTACAATAATCATAGCAATGCTGATAATTTGGTAATACGACCATACATAGTACGCTTGCAGTAGGAGAGTTGTTAATACGGCCACACCAACGACTATTCGTACAATCATTGATTCTTTATTGCTTTGAGCAGACATTTTCACAACTGCTGCCACGCCAATTGCTGTTAATGCAGCAATCGCAGGGGCCAACATAATTGTGTAATATGGATGAAAGAAGCTAGCAACTGAGAAGAAGCCATAGACTGGAACGAACCAACCTGCCCAGAGCAGAACCTCAGATTGTTCCTCAGAGACATAGTACCACTTAGCCCCACGCTTTCTAAATCCAAACCAACCAGCAATAAGTCCGAGAATTGCAAGTGGCAGATACCAACCAATTTGTGAACCCAAATCTGATTGGAAAAGCCTAAATGGTCCAGCTGATCCAATAGCAAATGCACTGTTACCACCACCCTGTCCACCTTGTGGCTTTCCAGTCATTTTAACTGCTTGACTAGGTGCCTTGCTTTTAGTCTGTTTGGTATTTTTATTTGCGGATTGATTTGGTGGCGTACCAGTGGGGGCTTTCCCACCACTGGGTTTTCCTGTCGGCGCTTTACCAGCCATTTTACCAGTTGGCGCTGAACCACTTGGCTTTTTACCACTCGGAGTACCGTTACTTTTTTGAGTGCCTTTTGATTTTTTAGTATTTCCCATACCAGGGAAAGCACCGCCGGTTCCTGTTGATTGTCCTAATAATCTTTCGGTCCCGTTATATCCAAACGCTAGTTCCATTAATGAGTTTGTTTGTGAGCTACCAATATATGGCCGACTAGATTGGTCAACCGAATCGACTGCTAATGGGTAAGCTACTGTAAAAATCGATAAGGAAGCCATACCAACAACTAACCAAGCACTTTTCTTTTTCCATGGTAGTTTGATTGCTACCCAATAATAAACAAGCATTGCTGGTAAGATCATGAAAGCTTGTAACATTTTAATGTTAAAGCCTACACCAATCAAGCCAAAACTGACAATGACTAGCCAAATATTTTTCTTAGCAACTGCTTTTTGTAAAATATATACAGCTAAAAGCAAGAAAAATACTAGTATAGCATCCATATTATTCGTACGGCTATTAGCAACCACCGTTGGCGTCAGTGTCAGAATTAACGCCCCGACTTGTCCGGCCCATAAACCAAATTTTGGTGCTAATAACTGATACATTAAGTAAACAGATCCTATACCCGCCAAGACACTTGGTAAAACAACTGACCAAGCGTGTATACCAAATATTTTAGCTGATATAGCCATTAGCCATAATGCGACTGGTGGTTTGTCAACAGTAATAAATCCTGCTGGATCAAACGCGCCGTACCAAAAATTCGACCAACTTTTTGTCATTGAGGTAATCGCTGCTGTGTAGTAGCTATTAGCACTACCAGCGTTCCATATACCCCAACCATACAGAAAGGCACTTAGTATCAAAATACCAACTAAACACCAATCTGTTTTATTTACTTTTTTTAATCGCAAAATGCGTACCTCCTTTTGACATATCATTATTCTAATATCGCTTCAGTAGATATAAGTTAAATATAAATAAAATGAACATTAAAGCATTAGTCTGATCTCATTATCATAGAACAAAAAACTCATTAAACAGCATGCGATATATTTACAACTAAAAAAGCAACAATGATTTTTTAATCATTGTTGCTTTTCTATTGCATTACGTTAAAAATTTTTGTAAAAAGCAATAAGTGTCCCTTGATCAGCAGACCTAAAACCAAACTTTTCATAAAAATGCCTGACATCAGGCGCCTCTTCCGTCAATAACACTTTTTGCCTAACATTTGGATAAATGTTCAAAACACGATTCATTAATTCTGTGCCAACCTGTTGACTTTGAAATTTTGGGTCAACTAGAATATCTTGTATAAAAATAATTGTCTCTCCATCCCCCACAACGCGAACTAATCCGACTAATTGATTATATGCCCACGCACTGACAACCATTAATGAATTTGCAACAGCAGCCAAAAGATTTACACGAGTGTTAGTATAGGCAAACCAACCGACACTATTGTACAGTTTGGTTAAATCATTTTCTGCGATTGTTTGATTGATTTGATAATTGATCATTTTTTGCTCCTAATTAAAGATAGTAATCATTTAATTAGACGCTTTTTTTGATAAAGTAGCATTTTAATCCTCTTGTTCTTTTCATACTACCACAGTATGATGCTTTGGCAAAATAAAAAAGCAACTTCGAGGGCGAAATTACTTTTTAAGATTAAAAACTATACTTATTATCGTTATTGTCTTTAATATATCTCGACGTCATACCTTGTGCTTCTAAGTACTCACGGAATGGCACTAAATCCTGTGCTTCATATTTTTCCTTGTAGGCCTCAACAACTGATTCGCTATACAAATTAGTGTCTAACTTTAGGGTTTCAACAGGAATAGGACGATCTTTGGTGATTTTTGCATCGACCACAACGACGCGGCCTTGATTGTAATAATCAAGTGCTTCTTTCATTACCCGATCAATGTCTTCAATTCGGCTAACGGTTAAACCAACAGCACCCTGTGCTTCGGCAATTTTGGCATAGTCAACATCCGTGAAGTCAACGCCAAAGTTATACGTATTCGTGTCTTCATACTTATTTTTGATAAATCCGTATTCTGTATTAGTAAATACAACGTTAATGACTGGTAACTTATAGCGCACGTTGGTAACAACATCTGGATAGGTCATTGAAAACGCCCCGTCTCCCATCAAATTCCACACTTGACGGTCCGGATAAGTGTTTTTGGCACCAATCCCACCTGGCAACCCAATCCCCATTGTGGCAAACAACGGTGATGTCCGCCACATATTTTTGTCTGTCATATGCAAATGACGCACGGACATTTGCGTAACATTACCGACATCAATTGAGAAAATAGCATCATCTGCTGCGTATTTATTGATAGCATTATAAACTTGATAGGCCTGTAAATCACCTTCAGTTTTTTGCTCAAGTTTATTCATATAGTCACGCCAATTTTTGACGTTAGCCACGTTCGCCTGCCACCATGGTGAATCGTTTACGGGTGATACTTTAGCTAAAATGGCGGCAATCGCTTCACCCGCATCTCCTAGAATAGCGACGTCATTTTGATGACGCTTACCCAACATTGCTGGGTTATTGTCAATTTGTATGAACTTATTCACGTTCCGGAAAGTGCCTTCAACTTCGGAGAATGGGAAGTTTGTACCAACAAACAGGACAGTATCAGCTTCAAGAATAGCTTCGTTAGCTGGCTTCCAACCAACACGGAAAGTGGAGCCAGTGAAACCTTCAAAATCCCAATCAAATGTTTCAAAGTTTTTACCTGTTGTAATAATTGGTGCTTTCATCTTACGAGATAGCGCTTGGACTGCTGCCCCATGACCCATCGTACCAATACCAGCATAAATCACTGGACGCTTAGCTTGGTTAAGAATGTCGACAGCAGCAGTAATATCGGATTCATCAACTGGTGCGGACTTATATTCTTTATAAGTTAAGCCAGACGAATAAAGTGGCGTCGAATAAAGTGAATCAGCATCAATTTCGTTAAAGCCAAAATCAGCCGGTACTTCTAGTACAGCTACCCCACGTTTGGCAATTGCCGTCCGAATAGCATCATCAACAAGATGTGGCAACTGTTCTGCGGTTGCGACACGACGATTATAAACAGCAATATTGTCATACATTGGATTCTGATTTAATTCTTGAAACGAATCCATATTTAACTCACGTACTGGTTTGGAACCTAAAATAGCCAACACTGGGATATTATCCATTGCCGCGTCATAAAGACCATTTATTAAATGCGTTGCACCTGGACCGCCAGACCCAACGGCCACACCCAATTTACCACCGAACTTCCATTGCATAACAGCTGCCATAGCGCCAACTTCTTCATGTTTGACCTGCAGAAATCTGATTTTATTTTCCGGATCGCCCATCGCATTCATCAACCCGCTCAAAGTACCTGATGGAATACCGTACATCGTGTGAACGCCCCATCCTGACATAACTTTTAAGGCTGCTAATCCGGCCGAAATTTTATTATCTGACATGCTACTATTTTCCTCCTAAACATGAAAGTGTTGTAAGCGCTTTCATTTCGATAAATAAAATTATATACGAATTTACAATTAATATCAAGCGTTTTCATGATTTATTCACTTGTGCTCATTGCTTTGGTATCAAATGATTTAGCTTGTTTTATGATTATAGCTTCACAAAGTTTAACAGATTAGCTTTTTAAATAGATTTTACTAATAATGATTTGTCTAAGCAAATATGTTCATATAGGCTAGCACGACAGAACAGATTGTCAAACCAAAAATATCTAAATTATTCTAAAATGTGTTTTAGCTAAAAGTAAAACATTCACATTGCATAGTCACTAATAAAAAAATAACCGATGAATCGACAAACGACGATAACGGTTATTTTTTAACAAACTTTTTATTTTAGTATTCGCCCCAATATTTAGACATTGTTTGTTTACCAACGCCTGGGTTGAAACTATTAGTTGGATCATTTTTCTTATAGTGCTTGATTAAGGCCGGCGCTGCCAAATATAGATGACCAACATTGTGTTCGGCTGGATAAACAGCGTGACGCTCATCCAAAATTTTAAGCATCTCTTTTTTAAGTTCATGCGCATCGACGCCAGGTTTTAGAATATAATCTTGGTGCATGACGTGATCAAGTAAGTGACCATAATAAATTTTGTGTTCTATTTTGTCTTCAATCTCTTTAGGCAAATGCTCGAACCACTTATAATCATTACTTGCCAACGCGATATCTAGTGGCAAAATGTCAATACTATCCTGTTTTAATTCTTGATAACGAATCGCAACACCAGCTGTTACGTAGCGGTGAGTTGCCGCTTTACTGGTCTCATTGGCATCGGCTTCAAAGTAGTCGCCACTTGCCTTGTCAAAATAAGATTTGAGATATTCTCGCGCTTCTTCAATACCATTACCAGCCATTTTCAATTGTAGGTAATGGTCATACTTTTCGTAATAATCATCTATTCGTTTTGGCATTTGATTAGGAAATAAATTACTTAATGTTTGAAGCAAGCGATCTGGGAAATAAGGCTTGAAAAACGGAATGTGCTTCAAAAAGCGTTCGCCCCAAGCTTTTAGCGCAAACATCTGGGGCAAATGACCCGTTCCAATTTTCTCAATCACGATTAGCGAGTCTTTACCATATTTCTTGGCCAATTTATAAGCATTTTTATGCATATATTCACCAGAAACAGGCAATTCTTTGAATGTCGTCATAATATGGCGACGAATATCTTCCAACTCATCGGGATTATTCGTTCCAATGTAAAACATTTGTGTTTTTTTATCCATTGGGAATGTATCTAAGCGGACAGCCAATGCCGCAACGTGACCGGACGATCCAGATACTTCATACAGTTCTTTAGGATTTGCATTGTATCGAATAGGCTTATCAGATTCAACGTCACGCACAACCTGTTCATGATGGAACATTGAACCATGATGTTCAGTAGCTGGTACTTGATTCAAATCAAAATTGCGGTTCTGCAAATTAGTAATAATCTCTTCGGGCGTTTTGCCCAAATCAATACCTAAATGGTTAACTAAGTGCATTTCGTCATGTTCATCAATCCAAACATACAATGATAGCTCTGTATAAGCTGGACCTCTTCTGATCAAAGCACCACCAGAATTGTTGTTAATACCACCAATGACCGATGCGCCCAAATTAGATGAGCCAATGACTGAATGTGGTTCACGTTTAAGTGGTCGCAATTCATTTTCTAAGTGAAATAGTGTCGTACCGGGGAATGCAAGTACCTGTTCCCCATTATTGATTAACTGTAAATCTTTAATTTTCATGCCGTTCACAACAACAGCAGAACGGTCATAACCCGGGGCTGGTACGGAACCCTCAGTCAAACTAGTGTTGGCTGCTTGCATAATAATGATAATATTGTTGTCATGCAAAACATTAAGCACGCGCCACATTGCCATTAAAGTGGTTGGAAATACTACTGCAACTGCATCGCCCTTACCTGAGCGGTACCCTTTCCTAAAACGTAAAGATTTTGCTTTGTTAGTAATAACATTTTTTTTACCAACAACACTGACTAGTTCTTCGACTAAGTCCATATTAACTTCTCCCCTCTATAACGTTTGTAAAAAACGTTTTAATCATTACGCTTTTAATGATACGCTTTTTTTGATATTTTGGTTAATAAAACAATTAAATCTCATTTCAAAGCGTATCCTTGCAAATAAAAAAAGTATCAAAACCTTTAAAATTCTGATACTCACCTATTGATATACGAAATTATTTGACCAACAATACATCAGCGTCTGCCCGTTCTGAAACATAGCGCGCCGTCGAACCAATAAACATTCGAGTTAACAAAGTCGTACCTGTTTTACCCATTACAATCAAATCAGGTTTGAATTTTTCCATGACTTCATTAACAAGTATAAATCGCGCATCACCCTTAAAAACGTGCGTATCATACAAAACATCACTTTCTGCCAAAACACCGGCTGCCTTCGCAACATTTTCATTGGCTAACTTAGTCAAACTGTCAGTCATCGATGCATAAAAAACTTGGCTGCCGTCGTGATAGGCAACAGTAGAATACTGAATGACACTAATTACTTCTACTTTTGCACCATATTTTTTGGCTAAACTCGCACTATATGCTACTGCACGCATGGCCGCGTCACTACCATCAGTAGCAACAACGATTGTCTTCATCATTTGTTTCTCCTTTCTACCTTGGTTTGCAGTGGTTTCATGTCGTTGTGACTAATTTAAAACAACCCACTCGGGGATGATGATCCAACCAAAACAGTCAAATAGTACCATCTTTGTCATCAATCAATTAACTTTATGCACGAAGCATGACGATTAATCTTTCAGTACAAACAACGAGCAAGTTGTTAATTAAATTAGAAATTGAGTCGAAAGTTATCAACAAAATTCTGATATTAACTTTCTCTATCACCATTATACAATTATTTATATAATAATGGAAGCGTTTACACTATCATAGCCAGTGTTTTAATGATATGATTAATAAACTAATCATTGACATTCTGAGTTACGCAGTTCTACTTTTTTTCTGCTGTAGGAAAAACATAATAAATATTATCATAGCAATCATTATTATCATGAGCAAAAAGTTTCGCATGCCTTGCTCAATTTTCCAAGAACCAAACAAAGCAGCTACCGTGGTCCCAGCAGCGCCCATAAACATTTGGCTGGCTTGCAAAATAGCATTTGCATCGTTTTGATCATTAATTTGAACATCTGCGATTGCAGCTGTCATACCCGTACTAAAAGCCATACTCCGACCGATCGTGAAAATAGTATAGGAAAGAATAACCATTAATAAATTCAGGTTGTTCGTGACGAAATACATAAACAATACGGACAGCGTAAAAATAGAATTACCCGTGATAAGTAATTTTTTGGGGCCAATTTTATCATATAATGACCCAAATAATGGCGACAAAAATGCCCCTACTAAAGTGCCAGGGAGTAACGAAAATCCTGCTAATAGACTTGACGTATGATGAATTGTCTGCAAGTAGTTTGGAATTAACAAACCAAGGCCCAAATTAGCAAACATATATAACGTCACAGGAATCAGTAATAATGTAAAAGATTTTAGTTTAAATAACCTGATGTTTAAAAATGTTTTTTCACTTCTCAGAGAACGATAAATAAAGAGTAAAAGTGTGATAGCTGTAATGCTTAGCGTTACAGGGTTAATCATACCGCTCTCAAATTGATTGATCGTCAAAATACCTGAGATTAAAGCTATGCTGAGTAGGATAAAAGCAATCAGGTCGAATGACGGCGTTTGATGATTCGCAGTTTTTTTAGGTATCGTAAACCATCCAAGGCATAAGGACACCACCGGAATAATTAGTAGTGTGATGAAAATAGAACGCCAACCCAAACTGCTAATTAAAGCACCACCATAACTAGGTCCAAATGAGGGTGCTAAACTAATGACCATCGATCCAATTCCCATCCAAACACCTATTTTATGCCTTGGTATTAGCATCAGGATTAAGTTGAACATTAAAGGCATCGCAATTCCTGCGGAAATGCCTTCTAAAACTCTTCCTAATAGTAAAATACCTAAATTAGTTGCCAAACCAGCGAATAAAGAACCAATAACAAAAAGCAAATTAGCCAAAATCCACATCAACCTCACGCCAAATCTTTTCGTTAAATAGGCGCTTATTGTCATTGTTACGGTTACGGCCAACAAATAGGCAGTCGTTATCCATTGAATATTATTCAAAGATGTGTGAAAAATTGCTGTTAGTTCCGGAAAAGTAACATTCATCGCGGTTTCCACCATAATACCGCCGGCCGCTAAAATAGCAACCGCAATAATGCTTAATTTATTTTTGTTATTGATCATCATGACCATCCCAACTTATTTTTGATACATGCTTTAAAAATGACACAATGACATCTCTTTCCCCGTCTGAATAGCCATTAAGTACATAACTATCATGACTTTGGATGATAGTTTTAATCACATCACTAATATCAAATCCCTTTGTCGTCAAAAAAATTTCTTTTACTCGCTTATCTTTTGCTGATTCACGGCGTACAATAAAATTTTTGGCTACCATACGGTCAATTAATAGCGTAACAGTTGAACTTTTGATATTAAATTCTTGCTCAATTTCTCTTTGATTAACTGTTTTTTTACCAGATGATAATCTCAAGAAATCAATCATTGCCATTTGTGCTGCAGTCAAATCATACCGCCGCGCCACGCTATCCAGAGCATTATTCAGAGCATAATAAGCCTCTTTTAACAGTTTTCCCATATTTTCAGTCATAAATAGATTTCCTTTTTAGATAGTTAGCTAACTAATTAAATATAGCAAAAGAAATATTATTTTGCAAATTATAATTTGGGGTTATTTAAAAACCGTTTACCTTGAATTGTGTGGTAAACGGTTTTTCTTTTAATTGTTCATTACTAAATAATAATTGATTAACTCAGTTCTGCGAGTACAACATCTCGCGCTACTTTCAAATGTCGTAGTGCGTCGACTGTTTGTTCCTCAGTTCTTGTCTTCAAGCCACAGTCCGGATTAACCCAGAATTGTTTCGCATCAATTACTTTTAATCCTCGTCGAATGTTTTCTTCAATTTCAGTCGTTGTGGGAATCCTTGGTGAATGAATATCATAAACACCCAAACCAATCTGTTTGTCATATTTAGCATTTTCAAAAGCAGCAATGATTTCGCCGTGTGAACGTGATGTTTCAATCGAAATCACATCAGCATCTAAGTTTGATATTGTGTCGATAATATCTTCAAAGTCTGAATAACACATGTGTGTATGAATCTGTGTTTCATCTTGAACACCTGTTGTCGTAATTTTAAATGAATAAACAGCTTCATTCAAATAATCTTGCCAATGACGTTTTTTTAGCGGTAATCCCTCACGTAATGCGGGTTCATCGACTTGAATAATCTTAATGCCAGCCCTTTCCAAATTAATGACTTCCTGTCTCAACGCCAAAGCAATTTGATTCTGAACTGTCGCGCGTGGCACATCATCTCTTACAAATGACCAATTAACAATGGTCAAGGGTGCAGTAATCATGCCCTTCACCGGTTTATCTGTTTGTTCTTGTGCAAAAGTCGATTCAGCAACCGTAATTGGTTCTAAATAATCAACATCCCCATAAATAACTGGTGGTCTAACACCTCGTGAGCCATAAGACTGCACCCATCCGTTTTGCGTGGCAAAAAAGCCAGCTAACTTTTGACCAAAGTATTCCACCATATCGGTCCGTTCAAATTCACCATGCACCAAGACATCTAGCCCAAGTTTTTCTTGTAGTTCGATCCAACGTTTTGTTTCTGCTTTAACAAAGTCTTGATACTCCAAATCAGATATTTCCTTTTTACGCCATGCGGCACGCTTTGCCCGCACAACGGCAGTTTGGGGAAATGAGCCAATAGTTGTCGTGGGTAAAAGCGGCAAATTTAAAATATCATCTTGTTTTTTTGAACGGATAGCATATTGTGATTGACGTTCAAATCGTTGTTTGGATAAATTCTTTATTGCCGCTTGAACATTGACATTGTTACGAGCCTCTGAATCTTTTAGCACTTTCAAAGCACGTTTGTTGTCCTCAAAAGTATCAACATCTTGGTTGCCATTTAAAGCATTTGTAAGTGTGACTAATTCCTGAAGCTTTTCATCAGCAAATGCTAAACCGCCAAATAACGCGGCGCTTGCTGCTGTTTCGTATTTTTTTGTGATTGGGACGTGGAGCAAAGAATTGCTGGGTTGTAACCACAAATTTGGCGCCAAAGATTGCAATGTTTTCGCTAAGTCAAGTTTTTCTTGCAAATTAGCTGTCCATATATTGTGACCATCGACTATACCTGCGGCTAATATCTTATTCTCAGGGAAACCATACTGTTGAATGCTTTTTAAATTCTCGTCATTGCCATGCACAAAGTCCAGACCAATCGCCTGTACTGGCAAATCCACCACAGCTTGATAAGTGTCGAGTGAATCAAAGTACGTTTGTAATTCAATATTTAGCTTGGGTGCAATCTCGTGTAAATAAGCTGTCACACGCTGATAAGGCGCAATAGCTGAATCGTCGTCAATTTTGACCAAACTCGGTTCGTCCAATTGAACCCACTGAACACCTGCTTCCTGTAGTTCTTGAAAAACCTGACCATAAAGTGGTAATATTTGATCCAAAAGTCGATTGATATCTTCTGGTGATGATACATATTCACCGTTAAGTTTACCAAGCTTTATTAGCGTGACTGGCCCCAGAATAACTGGTTTACCGTTGATATTTAATTCTTCTTTTGCCTCTTGCCAATAGCGTAACCAACGATTATCTAAAAGGCGTGGTTTAGTATTGTCAAATTCGGGAACAGTGTAATGGTAGTTAATATTAAACCATTTTGTCATATCCGCCGCCACATTTTCCTTATTACCACGAGCAACAGCATAATATTCTGATAGCGTTAGCGGACGGTCATAACTACCAAAACGTGTTGGAATGAGATTAAATGCCGCGATAGTGTCCAAAACATGATCATAATCTGAGTTGTCAGCAACCGGAATGATATCTAATCCAAATGCGCGTTGCTTTTTTAAATTATTAAGTCTTAATGACTTAGCAGTTTCATGGAATTTTTGATCATCAATTTCACCACGCCAATAGGCTTCTAATAACTTTTTCCATTCTCTATGTTCACCTAAGCGGGGATACCCTAAATTTGAAGATTTTACAATATTGCTCATGTCTTACTCCTGTATTTTGTATTGTTTACTAAATGTGATTTTTTAAACAGCGTATCTTTTATTTTTGCACTGAATATAGTCGTTTATTTTTGGTAACATCGTTGTCAAAATGTCTGCTTGATTCATTGCATAAAGGTGAATGCCATCTACCCCATGATCTAATAAATCATAAATCTGTTCCATAGCATAAGCCATGCCAGCTTGTCGAAGTGCCTCTGGATTGTCTTGATATTTATGCACGATTTTAGCTAGTTTGGCTGGTAAAGAGGAACCAATCATGTAAGTTAGCTTTTCAACCTGTTTTTGACTAATAATAGGCAAAATGCCCGCTGATACTGGAATCTGAATGTAATTATTTTTTAGCTCTTCTTGCATTTTGTAAAAAGCATGATTATCAAAAAACAATTGTGAAATGAGAAATTGACTGCCTGCACTAATTTTTTCTCTCACACCACCGACACTGATTCCAGTAATTGGATTATCAACATGTCCCTCGGGATAAACTGCAGCACCAATGCTAAAATCGTTTTCTTTTTTTATATCCGTAATGAGATCTTTTGCAAATGGATAGCAACTATTATCATAATCCGATGACGGCAAGTCGCCCCGAACCGCCAAAATATTTTCAATTCCAGCGGCTTTCATCTCACTCAAATTCTGATGCAAAGTTGCTGGTGTTTGGTTAATGCCAGTTAAATGGTGAAGCGCCGTTACACCAAAGTGATTTTGGATGTAGCTGGCAATTTGTTGTGTGCGTTCATGATTTGCACTGCCCCCGGCACCGTATGTAACACTAATAAAGTCAACTCCCGCTTGTCTTGGATTCAATTCCTCTAGTGTTTGAAAAAGTGAGGTCACACTTTCTTCCTGGTGCGGTGGATAAACTTCAAATGATAAAACCGGAACAGGTTTTGTTTTGTAAATTTGATTAATTTTCGTCATAATTTTTCCTTTTAATTAAACTAACTGTCTGTTCAATTAAAAAGACATGACTGCATCCACTGCCCCACTACCATTCAGATAAACAGCCGTTGTCATTTTGTTAGCATGTAAGTAATATATTTTTTGAAAATTAACTCGCATATTGATTTACCTAGTATTGATTAGAAATTAAAAAAAATCCCATAATCTTCACCTAACAGGCAAAGATTATGGGACGATTGAATCGCGTTACCACCCAAATTCTGCCAAGCATTACTGCTTGACACTTAACAGGTACATCTGATGAGATACCCTGACGCGTTAACGGGCGCACCCGAGTAGCATTTACTAAGAGCTCATACTACTTACGACTCCAAGACCATTTTCAACTTCGTTGTAATACCAACTTTCACCAAACGTTGGTTCTCTTTAATCACACAGTAAGTTTACTTATCTCTTCAATGTCTCATCTATTTGTAATCACTATACTCTTATTATCATTTTATTGCAATACCATATTTGACTAATTTTCTTGAATAATCCGTTTCACTTACGATTATTATTTTCAGAAAACGTCATGCAAGTTAAAGAAAATAGTGCCGTCTTTTGCAATATTTTTCAAGAATGGTATTATATTATTTATATCTAACAGAAAAAAAGGAGTTTACATGCGAATTGATACATCAAAATATCCAGAAGGTGACGAGGCAATTTCATCTGACAGAATTAAACGACTCAAACTACTCAGTCGATTAGCAACATTGATGTGCATAGCAATGTATATATCCTATATTCCTCAAATCATGAGTAATTTTTCAGGACATCCAGTTGGTTTTTTGCAACCCTTTGTAGCCATGATTAACGCGTCTTTGTGGACCGGTTATGGTTGGAACAAAACCTATAAAGACTGGCCAGTAATTATTGCTAATGTCCCCGGCATCTTTTTTGGCTTAGTAACTGTCATCACAATTTACATTCATTAAAAAACGCTACTTTTTCAAAAAAATGAAAAAGTAGCGTTTTAATTCCGAAAATATTAATGATTTTTCGGCGTCCATACTTTACGCTCACTGTCATCTGGATAATAATGACCATTTGGAATGGACTGTAACTCAATTAAAGTACCCCAAGGCGCAAGAACGTATACACTGCCGTTGCCTTTTGTATCCTCATATTTTGAATTACCATGAATTTCTGATAGTGGCCTAGCACCCGCTTGTTGGGCCTTATTTAAGGCATTTTCAATATCAGCTACAAATATTGAAATATGATTGATACCAAGATCTTGTAAGCCAACGGGTTTACTTTGACTATTCGCTTGCATTTCAAACAATTCAAGACCTGGTCCTTGTTGCCCAATAACCAACATCCTTTGTCTGACAATTTTGGTTGTCTCATCAATACCCAGTTGACGTGCTGTTGTTTCACCTGTTCTAGGTTGGTCATCATGAGATAAACCATCATAAGCTATTTTAGCATTGAAAGCAGCCTTGAAAAATTGGGTCGCTTCATCAATACTTGGCACTGTTATCCCTATGTGATTAATACCCAATATATTTTTATCGTTTTGCAATAGATAACCTCCGTAAACGAATGATACTGAAATAGTGGTACTAGACATTAAAGGTATTCTATCACTTTGGTGATAGGTTGTAATGCTATTTGTTTACCGGTCAATTATTTTATTGTTATGAACAATTTCAATAAAATTTTCAATCATCTGGTTTCCTTGAGGTGTTCCAATTGACTCAGGATGGAATTGTAGTCCGAATATCGGTAATGATTCGTGTTGAATCGCCATTATTTCGTTATCGTCTGTCGATAGTCCAGTAACGATAAAATGTTCTGGGACATGATGTGCATCCAAGACTAACGAATGATATCGCATGACTTTCAATATTTTCCCACCATATAAGTCCGAATGATGGACAGTGACCATATTTGAGGTTTTACCATGTTTGATGACACTAGCTTTTTTCACTTTGCCACCAAAAACTTCTCCGATAGCCTGATGGCCTAAACATATACCTAACATTGGTTTTTTATCAGCAAAGTGACGAATCATGTTTTCCATCTCACCAGCCTGATTGGGTTGTCCAGGACCTGGGGAAAAAATAATCCCATTGGCACGGTTAGCAATCGTATAAAGTCGTTCATCATCATTTCTCAGGACAACTAATGAAGTTTTAGTGCCAATAATTTGTGCTAGATTATAGGTAAACGAGTCATAATTATCTACTAATAAAATCATCTGTTCACTCCCACGCTTAGTAATGCCTTAGCTTTATTCAATGTTTCTTGATATTCATTTTCTGCCACAGAGTCATACACAATGCCAGCACCTGCTTGAACATATCCTTTTTTATTTTTAACAATCATTGTGCGGATTGCTATTGCAAAATCCATTTGGTTGTCGCGAGATAAATACCCAATTGCCCCCGCATAAACACCGCGACTGACAGATTCCATTTCATAAATGCGCTGTAGTGCCCGTACTTTAGGTGCTCCGCTGACTGTTCCAGCTGGTAGAGTCGCTTTCAACGCAGAAATTGCAGGCGTATGTTCATTTAATTTACCACTAACCTCAGAGACCAAATGCATAATGTAACGATACTTTTGAATTTCAAGCAGTGTGGTCACTTGTACACTACCAAATTGAGATACTTTTCCAAGGTCATTACGACCAAGGTCAACTAACATACGATGTTCAGCCAGTTCTTTTTCATTATTTTTTAGCTCTTGGGCAATTGCAATATCTTCCTCAACCGTTTGTCCTCTTTTTCTAGTCCCAGCAATCGGATTAGTCGTTACTGTTTCACCACGGACCGTGACCAAACTTTCAGGAGATGAACCAATGATTTGATAGTCACCATAATCCATATAGTACATGTATGGCGATGGATTAGTGCGTCGTAATTGCCTATAAAAATCAAACGGCTTATCATCAAACGCAAAGCTAAATCTTTGAGAGGGCACCATTTGAAACATATCACCGTCTTGAATTAGCTCTTTTGTATGGTTAACAATCGCTTCGAACTGATCTGGCGTTAAGTTTGATTTTGGTTTTAAATCGTGTAATTGCACAGGTACGAGTTCATCAGCGATTGGTAGTTTTAACTTATTTTCGATAGCCATACTGATTTCATTTAAATTGCCACGGCCTGAATAAACGTTATCAACGACGATTTGAATTTTTTCCAACTGATGGTCAAAAATAATAAACGTTTCATATAGAAACAAATGACTATCTGGCATACCTAAATCGTTTTCAGGCAGATTGTTTAATTTTTTATACGTGGCTATCATATCAAATCCTACGTAACCAATAGCGCCTCCTTGAAAAGGCAATTCGTCCAGGCATTCATCTTCCGTAACCACCAAATCTTGTAAAGCCATTAATGGATCATTATGCTCAGTCGTTTGCCCATCAATTGTCACTGAATGACCCACCGTGCTAAACTCATGTACCGGATCAACTGCAATAATTGAATAACGAGATTTTTCACTATCAGTCGGTACTGACTCTAGTAGAAAGCTGTGTTCACCGCGCAAACGAAAATAGGCGCTAATAACGGTTAAAGTGTCTGCATCAATCGTTTTGATTTGTCGCATTGCGTGCTCCTTTCATTTTTTGAATAAATTCAATTAAGTATATCGTGGCATCATCAGGATGCTCTTCGATTATCCTAACAAGTGCTGAACCAACTATAATCGCATCTGCAGAGGAAAATAATTTAGCTTGATCATAGGTAGTAATACCAAATCCCACCGCAACTGGAATATCTGTCAATTCCTTTATGCTAGTGACAATTTTGTCTGCTTCGTTAGACAATTCATTTTGTGACCCAGTTATTCCTAAAGAACTAACGACATAGATAAATCCGGAAGCATGTGACACAATTTTAGCCAATCGATTACCGGATTGTAATGTCACAAGTTGAATAAATGCACGTCCGTATTGTTGCGCAATATTTAGAAATACCTCTTGTTCTTCTAAAGGCATATCTGGCATAATAATGCCCTGAATATTCAAAGACTTCATCTTACTCAAAAATTTTTCATAACCATATTTAAAAACAGGATTGGTATATGTCAAGAACACCAAAGGTACATTGGTATGCTTACGAACCTCAGTCATTAATCTGAACACGTCCTCTGTTGTTGTGCCCTTTGCAAGTACTTTTTGATCAGCATTCATTATTGTTGGCCCATCGGCGCTAGGATCACTGAAAGCTATGCCAACTTCAATTAAATCCGCTCCAGCATTTGCCATATCAACTATATATTTAGCACTTTTTTCAAAATCAGGATATCCGGCTACGGTAAATCCAATAAAAGCATTTTTATGTTTTAACGCTTGTATAATGTCATTCATTTATTACTCCTTGCTATACGCACCAACTCTCGCATCTTTTCTAAGTTTTTTATACCATTAACCTCTGATCCTGAACTAATATCAACTGTTTTGGGATTCAATAAAGAGATTGCTCTCTGTAAATTATGCGTTGTTAAACCGCCAGCCAGAAAATCTAAAGGGTCATCAGGTTTAAATTTGCGCCAATCAAATATTTTCCCTGTGCCTGCGCCTTCATCAATCATACGGTTTTTCGCGCATGTTTTAAATTGAAAGTCTGGCTTCATAACCTTAATAACTGGCAGACCCGAACTTTGAATTTCATCAACCTGTTGCTCAGTTTCTTGACCATGGAGCTGAGCTACTTGAATAATATCCTTGTACGCGAGAATTTCACTGGTGTTTTGGTTAGAAAATACGCCCACTAAGGGGATATCTATATTCAACGTATTTCGCATTTTTTGGGCTAATTCAAAAGTTACCGAACGATGCCGATTTGGAACCAGGATAATACCAGCTAAATCTGGTTTAACTTCATTTAAATAATCAACATCTTGTAAACGAAAGTTGCCACATAACTTAATTCGTGTCATTCATCACCTCTTAATTGATTAATCTTTGCTATTTTATTCGTAGCACGCATGAAAGTTTCACCAACTAAAATACCATTCACGCCATTCTGTTCCAAAACCTCGACATCTGTCCGGGTTTTGATTCCTGACTCAGAAATAAAGAGTACATCAGCAGGCACTAACTGGCGTAAACGAATTGTATTATTAAAATCTACAGTAAAGTTTTTTAAATTTCGGTTATTAACACCAATAATTCGTGCCTTTGCGTTTACTGCTCGTTTAATTTCTTCATCATTATGTGCCTCAACAATAGCGGAAAGCCCTAATTTATTTGCTAAAGACAGATATGACCCTAATTCGTCATCAGTTAGAATTGCAACAATTAACAAAATAATTTGCGCCCCTGCCGCTTTAGCTTCATAAATCATATAAGGATCAATGATAAAATCTTTGCGAAGTGTTGGTATATTATTTTTCGCTGCGACATTTTTCAAAATATCAAGAGAACCTTTAAAGTAAGTTTCTTCAGTCAAAACACTGATTGCATCCACACCGGCTTTTTCGTATTCATCAGCAATTTGTTGATAATCGAACGCTTCAGGAGACACAATTTGTCCCTTTGAGGGTGAGGCTTGTTTAATTTCGGCGATTACAGAAATTTTGTCACTATACAAATTATTTTCAAAAGAAAACGTATTGGAATTTGGTAGACTCTTAACCTCTTTTTTCAAATCAACAAGTGTTTTTTTTGTTTGTCGCTTTAACATATTTTGTCGTGAAGCACTAACTAAATTATCTAATATCATGTAGTGGCCGCCTTAGTCGTTTGTTGTAGTAATTCTAATTGTCTTAATGCTTTTCCACTATCCAATATGTGTTCAGCCAATTGAATTGCCTCGTCAATTGTTGCTGCTTTTTGAGCTATCAATAATGCTAACGCAGCATTTAAAATCACGACGTCTTTCATTGGTCCCGAGATAATGCCAGATAAAATATTGCGAGTAATTTGAGCATTTTCAACAGGTGTACCACCACGCAAAGTTTGAATTGATACAAAATCAAAGCCATACTCTGTCGGGTTAAAAGTTTTTTCTTTTATTTGACCATCAGCTAATACGACCAAATCTGTTTTCGTCGTTAAAGTGACTTCATCCAATCCGTCCTGCCCATGAACTAATATCGCTTTTTTGACACCTAACTCGGAAAAAACTTTTGCCAACGGAACTAAGAGTTTTTTTGAATATACCCCAATCAACATTGTTTGGGGTCGTGCGGGATTTGTCAGTGGTCCTAGAATATTAAATATTGTACGAAAACCTAGGGACTTTCGAATTGCACCCACATACTTCATAGCTGGATGATATGAACGAGCAAATAAAAAAGTTTGCCCGGCGTGAGATAGAACATCAGTGGCCTGTTGAGGTTTCAAATCAATTGCAACATTCAATGCCTCTAAGGCATCGGCTGTCCCTGACTTAGAACTGGCAGCACGATTACCATGTTTCACAACTGGCACACCAGCTGCAGCGACTATGAAACTGGCAGTTGTCGAAATATTAAATGTGCCCGACAAATCACCACCAGTACCAACAATATCGATTGCGTCAAAAGCCGGCTCAATTTTAGTTGCATGTGCTATCATGGCTTTTGCAGAACCAACAATTTCAGAAACTGATTCTTTCTTGATTGCTAATCCCATTAAATAGGCAGAAATTTCTGGATCAGAAACTTTTCCGTCCATAATATCATTCATAACCTGAAACGCATCTTCAGAACTCAAGTCTTGCGATTTGATTAATTTTGACAACGCTTTTTGAATATTACTCATGAATGTCCACTCCCTTGTATCGCACAATAGCAGCAACATCTTTATCACCACGTCCACTCAAATTAACCATAATTTGTTGATCTTTTCTCATTTTTGGCGCGATTTTCATTGCATACGCCACAGCGTGCGCACTCTCAATTGCCGCAATAATACCCTCCTTTTTGGCAATATATTCAAATGCCTCTACTGCTTCCTCATCTGTAATTGGCACGTATTTTGCCCGATTAATATCTTTTAAATAAGCGTGTTCCGGTCCAATCCCTGGGTAATCTAATCCCGCTGAAATGCTATATACAGGATCAATTTGACCATCAGCAGACTGCAAAAATTGTGATTTCATACCATGAAAAATCCCAGTTGTTCCAAGTGCCATTGTCGCTGCTGTTTGCTGAGTATTAACACCTTTACCAGCAGCTTCAATACCTATTAATTCAACCTCCGGATCATCAATAAATTTGGCAAATGCCCCAATCGCATTCGATCCTCCGCCAACTGCGGCGAGAACTGCATCTGGTAATCGCCCCGTCTGCTCTAAGAATTGGCTTCTAGCTTCCTCACTAATAATTGACTGGAAATATTTGACCATTTCTGGAAATGGATGTGGTCCAACGGCCGAACCGAGTACGTAAAATGTATCATCAATTCTTTTAGTCCAATCTTGGAATGTAGCATTGACTGCATCTTTTAAAACTTGTGTTCCCGTTGTAACGGCATGAACTTTAGCGCCAAGCAATTCCATACGATATACATTTAATGATTGTCGTTCGGTATCTTCTTTACCCATAAATATTTCAGCTTCCATGCCAAACAAAGCAGCAGCTGTGGCTGTTGCCACCCCATGTTGTCCAGCACCTGTTTCAGCAATTAATCTCGTTTTACCCATTCGTTTTGCAATTAATGCCTGACCTAAAACATTGTTGATTTTGTGTGCGCCCGTGTGATTTAAATCTTCTCTTTTTAAATAAATTTGTGCACCGCTCAAATCATTAGACATATTTCTTGCATAATACAACATAGATGGTCGATTTGCATAGTTGTCAAATAAGTCTTTCAATTCGTTATTAAAAATTGGATCCTCTTTATATTTATTAAAGGCTTCTGTGACCTCATTAATTGCAGGCATTAATAATTCCGGAACAAATTGTCCACCATATTCACCGTAGTATCCTTTTTTTGTCATTCTTTTCCTCTTTTCTTTAAGCAAACAAAAAACCGCCCTGAAAAATTTGCTTTTGCAAAAATTTCAGGACGGTTTCCCGCGGTGCCACCTGATTTCGTCCAAATCAAATGGTACTTAAAAAACCACTCGAATTAAAACGCGTCTCAACAGTTATCTAACAATAACCTGATCACTGACGTAGATCTCACGTTTGGCAGTACTAAAGATTTCTCTTGTTCAACCAACCCTCAATGGTCCATTTGCCATGTTGCGTTCGGCCCTACTTCCAGTAACAAGGGCTCCCTGTACGTGCACACATGGTTTGATCTCCATCTCAACGGTTTATGACGTTTTTTAGATTAAATACATTGTAAATCTTTTATTAGAATTATGCAACACTTTTATAATGTTTCATATTTTTGTCATGCTTTACTTCTAAGCATACGTCGATATTTGTCCAATTCTGTCACGACCAAAACAATCAAACCTGTTATCAAAATAATAACCCAATGTTGCCATGAAAGATCTGACGTTGAGAAAACACCTTGCATGAAAGGGACATAAGTGAAAATAATTTGTAAGAAAATCATCGCGCCAATCGCGCCAAATGCCATAGGGTTTGTCCAAAATGATCGGCTAAGTGCTGGCGCAGCGGTACGAATATTAAACAGATAAAAAATCTTTCCAAAAATAATAACGTTAACCGCCATAGTACTGGCCACGGCAAAACCAGTCATACTGTCTAAGTATTCAAATACTGCGAGTGCAACGGCAGCAATAATGACACTAACATATACCATTTGAAATACATCATATCGACTCATTAATTTATCTGATGTTTTACGTGGCGGACGGGACATTAAACCGGGTTCCGCGGGTTCAAATATAAATGCCAGTTGTAATGTCAGCGCAGAAACCATGTTAATCCATAGAAGTTGTGTAGCTGTTAGCGGCATTGGTTGTTGTAACAAAATGCTGAACACAACAATCAATCCCTCAGCAAAACTTGTTGGTAATAGATACAAGATCGTTTTACGAATGTTGTCGTACAAACGGCGCCCCTGAGCGATCGCTGTTTTAATGGTTGAAAAATCATCATTTGCTAAAACCATGTCTGCTGAATCTTTGGCAACATCGGTGCCTTTGACACCCATCGCAACACCAATGTCAGCCCGTTTTAATGCGGGTGCATCGTTAACGCCATCACCCGTCATGGCTGTCACTAGTCCATTTGCCTGATAAGCCGCAACAATACGCAATTTATCTTGTGGCGTTGTTCTAGCAAAAACATCATACTTTGTCACGACGCTAGCCAACATGTCATCAGTCATTGCTTCAACTTCAGATCCTGTAATGGTTTGAATATTGTTAGCCAATCCCAACTGCTGCCCGATTGCTTTTGCTGTGTCAGGGCTGTCACCGGTAATCATTTTAACGTGAATACCTGCTTGACGCATATCCTTTATAGCATCAATAACCTCTGGACGTGGCGGATCAATAATTGCGGCTAACCCCAAGAACGTGATACCACTGGCTTTTAAGCTTTCGTGTGTCACTTCATTGACATCATCTGCAACATCAGCATAACCGACAGCAATGACTCTTTTACCAGATTGCGCAAATGTTGCTGCTAAATCAGACCAATATTTTCTTCGGAATGTCGTACTATTCTCTGCCAAATCAAATAATTTGTCAGGGGATCCTTTAATGGCAATAAATCGGTGCTGCTGTTGATTTTCAGATAAACGTGCCATATAACGATAATCTGAATCAAAAGGAATACGGTCAATTTCATTTAATTTTGGTGCTTTTGGACCAAAAGCTTTATAGTACGCGGATAAAAAGGCTGCATCGGTTGGCTCACCATTAATTTCCCACGAACCACTTTCTTCCGTTAAGAACGTATCGTTAGCCTGCTGACCCATAGTCAGAAACATTTCTAACTTGCTTATTTTTTTGGCATCAACCACTCGCCCATCGATTTGAATATCACCCTCTGGTGCATAGCCTGTTCCAGTAACCGTATAATGTTTTTCATCAATGACAATATCTTGGATAGTCATTTCATTTTTGGTCAGTGTACCTGTTTTGTCAGAAGCAATAATATCAACGGCACCAAGCGTTTCAGCTGCTGGTAATGTCTTAACAATTGCATGCTTTTTAGTTAACTTTTGCACGCCTGTCGCCAAAATAATTGAGGTTGCCGCCGGCAGGCCCTCAGGCATTGAACCAACAATCATTGCAATAATCGCCATTACTAAAGTTGGCAAATCATAGATATTAAGCGCCCAACCCAATACAAACATGACTGCAGCTACGGCAATGATGAGCCATGAAATGCCACGCCCTAGGGCATCTAACTCTTTGGTCAATGGTGACTTGTTACCTGAAACATCAGCCACACTCTGAGAAATTTGACCAATTTGTGTATCAACGCCTGTTGCAACAACAATACCAGTTGCACTACCATTAGTGACAGCCGTCGAAGCATAAGCCATATTACTACGCTCAGCTAAAGGTACAGATGCTGATAAAATATGTTCATTTTTTAAAACAGAGTCTGCCTCGCCTGTCAATGAAGATTCCTGAATACGTAAATTATCAACGTCAATAAGACGTAGATCAGCCGGGACATTGTCGCCAGCTTCCAAATAAACTAAATCGCCCAAAACCAATTCACGGGCAGGAACATCAAAACGGTCACTATTTCTTATAACAGTTGCCTCAACCGACAACATATTTTTTATTTTATCAAGTGCGTTACTGGCGTTAACTTCTTGAAAATAACCAATCATCGCGTTAATAAAGACAACCAAAGCGATAACAGTGGCGTCAGAATAGTGACCCATTAAAAGTGTCAAACCAACAGCAATTAACAGGATATAAATAATCACATTGTTAAACTGGCGTAGAAAAATAAGCCACTTAGGTACTGATTTAACAGCAACCTCATTGTAACCATATTTTTGAATTCGCTGTGTAACGTCCTCACTGTCAAGACCATCAGGATAATTGGCCTGCAAATCATCAACAATTTCTGTCCATTCCTGATGATGAAATTTCGACGTGCGCGATAACGGAACGTCGTCCGATTCATTTGTTTTCGTGTTCATTTGACACACTCCTTTAAGAGAAAAAATCTTTGCGTCTTGCTGTTTAAGGTTGGCCGCTAGGTATTAAATACCTAGTTAGTCAGTTTCCCACGCATATGCGCCGCTACTCCCGCAAGGGTGTGAAATCAAAATGAACGAACTGTTAATTGTTCTTAAATTTTATCATGTCATTTTTTTTATTGCAAATTTAATGCACGCCGATCACGAGTTTTTTGTATTGCGTACTCGCAAGCTAGCATCAACAAAAATACATCTACTTTTCATCACTCGGAGTTACCTTAGTGTTGTACGTTTTTTCAATAAAGTGTTTGATTTCAGTCACGAGTTCAATCACAGATGGTGAGGCTGCTTTACTTTTGTTGGTGACTAACACAATTTTTCGGCTGGCTGGCTTTTCAAAGGGAAATATTGCTATGTTTCCAGGATTCTTTTGCAATGCCAATTTTGGTAATATACCTAATCCAATTCCTGCTTCAACCATTGCAATAATCGACTGATCATCAATTGAAAAATTGATAGCATTTGGCCCGACACGATAATAATCTAAAATTAGCTTTGTGTCTCTGTCATAATCAACTTTCTGTAAAATAAACTTGTGATTTACGATATCTTGTTCCGTCATACTTTGGTCATTCTTTGGTACAAATCCTTCTGGTGTCACACAATAGATTGGATCATCTAAGAGTGGTATAACGTCAAGATTTTCACTGACGGGCAACGTTGTAAAGCCGACATCCAATTCCCCAGATTTGATATATTGCGTAATTTCTTCAAAACTACCTTGCACAATTGAAATATCTATTTCCGGGTATTTTTTGGAAAACACGCCTAAAATGTGAGGTAACCAATTAATGCAGACACTACTAAAAGCGCCAATTTTGATTGAACCTGATTGTAATCCTTTAATGTCATCACTAATTTGCATTAACGTTGCCTCATCCGACAGTAATTGCTGAATGTATGGCAGCACTTGACTACCTTCAGCGGTCAAAGTCATGCCCGAACGGCTCCTCAAAAAAAGCGGAAAGCCTAACTGCTCCTCCAATTGATTAATAGAGTGACTTACGGCGCTCGGTGTTACATTTAACTGTTGTGAGGCATGAAAAAAAGACCCATAACGCACTACCGAAACAAAAACGTGATAAGAAAAGGTTGACATGATAAACTCCTTAGAATACTTTTTTTCATGTAAAATTGAAAAAGTTTAATTTTATTAATTATACAAGATACTTTAATATATAACATAGTGATTGGGGGAAAATAAATTGGCACAAACTAACAAATTATCACGTACATTATCTGGTCGTCATATCAACATGATTGCCCTGGGCGGCACAATCGGCACTGGTCTATTTTTGGGTGCTGGTGATTCGATTCAAAAAGCTGGACCATCTATTATCTTAATCTATATGATTACCGGCTTTTTTATTTTTTCAATGATGCGGGCACTGGGTGAACTCTTGCTAACCGATCAAAATCAAACGGTTTTTATTGGTTTTATGAAAAAATATTTGGGCAATCGCGTGGGATTCGTTATGGGATGGACCTACTGGTTAGGTTGGATCATTATTGCCATGGCAGAATTAACAGCGATTGGCAAGTACATGCAATTTTGGTTACCGCAATCACCAGCTTGGTTGTGGGAATTGATATTTCTTGTCATTTTGTATAGCATGAATATTTTCGCAGTTAAGGCTTTCGGTGAAACAGAATTTTGGTTTGCTCTGGTAAAAATAATTGCCATTTTATCAATGATTGGTATTGGCATATTTATGGTTGTTTTTCATATTCATAGTGAAGTAGGCACAACTAAATTATCAACTTTATGGGTGCATGGTTTGGTAGCTAGTCATGGTAACAGCATATTGTCGGCTTTTCAGATGGCATTTTTCGCATTTTTAGGTGTTGAATTTGTTGGCATAACGGCCGCAGAGACGAAAAATCCGCTTAAAACAATACCAAAATCTATCAACGCCATTATTATTCGAATTCTCATTTTCTACGTGGGTGCCTTACTCGCTATTATGACAATTCAACCATGGACTAATTACACTGCAAGCATGTCACCCTTCGTTCAAGTTTTTTCAGGAATAGGTATTCCTGCAGCAGCCGGAATCATTAATTTTGTCATTTTGACAGCCGCTGCTTCTTCACTGAATAGTGCTTTGTTCACAACTGGGCGTATGATCTTTTCTTTATCACCAAAACAAAGTTTTTTTAATCGACTGAATCAACATTTCATTCCAATGCGCGGTATCACCATATCAGCAATTTTAGTTGCTTCTGTCATTTTAGTTAACATGATTTTCCCAAAAGATGCTTTTGGATTAGTCACAGCCACTGCGTCAGCGACATTTATTATTATCTATATTTTTCTTTTACTTACCCACATCAAATACCGACACTCTCAGGATTTTTTGAATGGTGGCAAAAAATTTCTAATGCCGGGGGGCATATTCTCAAGTTATCTCACCATATTGTTTTTGTTGTTTGTATTTTTGATTTTATTATTTTCAAATGCAACCATGTTAACAACTTTATTGGCAGTTTGCTGGTTCCTAATACTTTTCACAATCAGTTTTGTCAAAATAAAAAAATAATTTTCAAACAGTTGCAACCGTATCGTTGACGGACGGTATTCACTCATCGCGTGATTGTTGTCTCGGTTACGAACACATAATTTACCATACACAAAAGGTGTTCGCCACAATTCTTTTCTTTGCGGCGAACACCTTTTTGCTTCTTACATTTCGATTAAAACTTTTGCTGATTGGTTACTATCTTTAGCAATCGCAAATGCTTCTCTGAAGTCGCTCGCTGGGAATATTTGCGTCACAACAGTCTGAATTGCAGGATTCTGAGACAAAATATCAAGCGCTAAGTCAATCTCGTCATTAAAACGAAAACTACCTTTATAGGTTAATTCTTTCCCATTAATTGCGGAAATGTTCACCGAAATATTTTGATCAATCATCATGCCAACCTGCATAATCGTTGCACCTAAAGCCGCTGCTTTAAAAGCAGCGCTGATGGCGTGTGCAGCGCCCGAACATTCTAAAATTAAATCAAATTCATTATCTGGTAAATTATCTGTCGCAACATTAATCGTGTGATTCACACCTAAAGCTTCAGCACGTTTTAACGGCGCGTTTAAAACATCAGACATGGTGACATTACTAGCACCTAATGCAACTGCGCCCCCGGCAGCTAACAAACCGATCGGACCAGCACCTGAAACCAAGACGCGTTTATCCTTCACACCACCCGCCAACTTGATAGCATGCAACCCAACAGCCAATGGCTCTGCCAAAGCAGCTGATTTTAATGACACGTTGTTTGGCACGATACGAATTTGATCTGGACGAATAGCCATTTTTTCAACCATCCCGCCTTGTGTATGTGGCAGATATTGCGCCGATCCTAAGTACCGCCCATTTGGCCAAATTTCAGGACGTTCTGCAAGCTGGGCCTGTTTGTCACCAAACGTCGCTGGATGGACTGTTATATTGGTACCCGCCGGAATAGTCTTACCATCGATCGTAACTAATTCATCAAGTACCCCACTGATTTCATGTCCTGGGATCAGCGGTTCGCGAATAACTGACTGCCCCACCGAACCGTCAGCTAAATAGTGAAGATCCGAGCCACAAATGCCAATGTATTTGGGACTAAATATTACTTCTCCCGACTTCTTTTCAGGTATGGGTAAGTCTTTCAAATCAATGGTTTCTTTGCCAGAAATAACGATTGCTTTCATCAAAAATTCTCCTTTTCTATGTAAGCGCTTACGTAATTACAAATAGAATATATACCAAGCATTAGCTATTGTCAATTAATTGAACTAGTAGTCCTTTTTCTACACCAAAAAACCATGACACCTGATGTTGTCATGGTTTTACTCAAAAATCGAGAATTTTAGTATATATGCTTTTATTTTATCCTGATGCGCACTATTAATATCACAGCTGTCAACAATCTCGCCACCGTATTTACGGTAAAATGACAAGGCATTATTTTCAGCTAATACCTCGACGTACATATCTTGGTACCCAAGTCTGCGTACATTATTTTTTGCTACTAAAAATAATTGCTCCCCAATCCTTTGTTTTTGATACTGTTGCAGTAAATAAAGTGTTGCTAAAAAAGCACAATTTTCCTCATGATATTCTCTAACCTCAATGGAACAAAATCCAACAATTTGATTTTCAACTTCAGCAACGTAAACCTGCTTTTCTTCGTCAGCTAACGTTGCTTGCCACCCGGTCTTTCGTGTTTCCGAATTTAAGTGATTTAAAAAATAACTCGAAAAAATATTGCGATATGTCTCCTGCCACGATTTAATGTGCACGTTAGTTATAGGCAAGGCATCAATTATGTTTGCGCTTCTAATTGTTATATTTGACATGGCGTCCCTTTCGTATGTTTTATATTGTGTCACAATTCTGCTACTAAAATTACCATTTTGAATTATTGCAACTCGGCGCGATCACTTTTTGTTGGAGTAATAATGAGTGATTCTATACGTTGCATGTTTAATTTGTACTTATTACGCCCAATTTTATCAATGAATCCTTCGTCTACAAGTTGGTTATAGGTGTACAAAAGATGTCGATAACTGATGCCAAAATATTCCATCACCAGTTGATGGGGTTCACTATATTCAGAGTTATAGGCATCATTCAGCATAAAAGTCGCTAATCTTTCCTTAAATGAATACGATTTAGCAGTCAACATCAAATCAGTACGTTTAATAATTTTATTAGCCAAATAATGATTAAATTGTTGTAAAAAAGCAACATCATTAATCAAATATTTAGTTACTATTGCTTGCGGAATTGCTAAACAAACGCTGCTTCCTAAAGATACTACCTGTTTGTAGCTAGTAGTGACTCCGACTAACTCTAACTCACCAATCCAATCATTTCTATTCAAAAATTCCAGCAGTGTGCTCTCACCGTCATTAGATAAAAAAATAACCTTGGCTCGTCCTTTAAGTAATAATAAAAGCCTTTTTTGTGTTTGATTTTCTTCAGAACTAGTTATAATATCGCCATTCTTAAAATAATGAATTTCACTATTTTTGTACACGTCCTTTGGTAAATTTTTTAAATTGTACTGTTCAATCATGGTTGATGTAATCATAATTCACCTCCCTAATGTGCGATTTAGCATATTTGGATTATATCACATTGGTTATACTAAGAATAACATCAATCATTTAGGAGAATAATCATGATTAAAAACATCATTTTTGATTTAGATGACACCTTACTAGATTTTCAACGTGGTGAATATGAAGGTGTTCGTAGTATTTTAAAAAATGCCGGTGCCCCCGATATAGAAGAAGCCTTCAAAATATATGGCCGAGTCAATGCTGCTGTTTGGCAGCAAATTGAATCCGGTGATGCAGCACAACCACTATTGAATCGCCGGTTTTCTGATACCCTAAATCAATTAAATATTAAGTCCGACGGTCAACAATTGGAGCAAATTTATCGTGAGCATCTTAACCATAATTTTCACGTTATTCCCGGCGCCACAAATCTATTAAAACAACTCAAATCAAATGGATTTAGACTAATTGTGGGGACAAACGGTGTTGCAAAAACACAACATGAGCGATTAGTTGGTTCAGGAATCAACAATTATTTTGATGAAATTTTTATTTCTGAAGAAATCGGTTACCGAAAACCGGAGCCTCAATTTTTCGAAACAATCTTAGACAATAATCCTGACCGAAACATCAGCAACACTGTGATGATTGGTGATCGCCTTTCAGCCGATATTGTTGGCGCTAATGCCGTTGGTATGAAAAGTATCTGGTACAATCCCCATCAAAATCAAACCACCAGCAAATCAGCTCCCACCTACATCGCAAATGACTATCAGGATATTTTAGACTTAATATTGTGATTGCAAGCCAAAATAGTTATCTTCTATCAAAAACAGCTAGTAGCGGAACGTCTTTGCGCGTTCCACCAATAGCTGTTTTTAAATGTCAAATGAAATATTATTTGTATTATGCTCGACACTAGCCGGTGTAATTTGAACTAACTTAACAGCAGATGAATTCGCAATTTTTAAAAAGGCTTCCCCAACTGGCAATGCCATTAACGCTAGGCGAGAATTCTGTATTGCTGGTGGCAGCGCGTCAATTTCCTCTGGACTACCTAATCGATGACAAATTAGGCTCCCAAATTGTCCGATTAGTTTTGCGGATAAATCCAGTGGACTTTGTGTACTCATCATCAAATCGACACCAACTTTGCGGCCTTCACGTAAAATTGAAAAAATGCCATTGTCCACTGCGATTACCTTAGGCAAGTACCGATGTGCTTCATCAATAAAAACCACAACCGGAAATTGCTGCGGGAAGCGTTGCCGATTAATCATCACTTCACGCGTTAAAATATCTATTAAAGTTTGGCTAAAATGTATGTCGTTTGCGTATTCAGATAAATCAATGATTAGGCTTTGTTCTGAAGCTCGGTGGGTTACAAACAAATTAATTAAATAGCCGACATCATAGTGAACAACATGATTATCACTGCTGTCTTCCGGCAATTCAGTCACCTTCATTGCGCGTAACGTCAGACGTAGTGTCTCCAAGTCAGACCAAACACGCTGTATCATGTCTTGATCATATTGCTGCCCAAGCAACGTGAAATCGGCTTTATCATCATTTCTGGGGATGACAAATTCTTCAACTAACTGATCAGCAATCAGATTGAGATCGAAGTCCTTATTAGCAATGCTCAAACGTTTGAGATTAAATTGATGACTGTCCCTTGTTCTATTAATTTTTTTATAAACTGCCGTCGACTTTAACACATTACGTGAAATTTGCAAGCTTTCAATCGCAAGTGGTAATTTTGACAATAATTGGGGATGAGTGATATTTAACATTTTGCCAATTTCATTGGCATTCAAATGATTAATATCCAAAAAACTATCCCTTCCAAGTACAACACGTCTTGAATCTGGAATTGATTGATATTCTCCCGTTGGATCAAGAATGATTAGATTTTGGTGAAATGTCTTCATGCCCATCATAATCGCTAGTGCCGTTGTAGACTTGCCACTACCAGTTACACCAGTAATCAAAAGATGTTGCGCCAACAAACTGTCCAATCTAACCGGTTCATATTGTTGATTAACGCGATTAAAAAATAATGTTTCAAATCTTGTTTCCACTTGTTATCCCCCTTAGTTTAAAACAAGGTAATCGTACCACTATATGCCATAAAAAAAAACAGCAAACGATTATTTTCAGAGATAGTGTAAAATAGATAACAGTACTAAGGAGTGGAGAATTAACCTATGGCTTCTGAAATCACATTAAAAACAATTGAAACACACGATTTGCAAGATTTTTGGCAAATCAGCTATGGTCCATCGGCTGACTTGAAATGGATGAGCCTAAACGGTCCGTACTTCCACGATCCAGTCCTGAATTGGGAAGATTTTTATCAGCGCTTTTATCCGGCCAACATTAATAACCCGATGGTAAAACTGATTATTTATAACGGTGAAATTGTTGGATTGGTTTCAGCGTATTGGGATGATGGTAAACTAAAACAGTGGTTAGAAGTTGGTATTGTGATTTATGACGCCAATAAATGGGGGTTGGGCATTGGTGGCGTTGCTTTAAAGCAGTGGCTTAATGAAATGTTTACGCTTTTTGATTACTTACCACATATTGGTTTCACAACATGGTCTGGTAACATCGGTATGCAAAAATTGGGTGATAAAGTGGGCATGACAAAAGAAGGTGTGATTAGAAAAGTAAGGTATTGGCATAATCAGTATTATGATTCAGTTAAGTACGGTATTTTGAGAAACGAACTATAGAGAGTGTCCGTCACCTCTTATTTTCAAGTTTACAAGCAACTTTTATTAGTTTATAATGTCATCTATTATGTATTTCAAATAAAATTTTAATTTAAGGAGATTTATTTGTGTTCAGCTTTAAATATGACGATGATGTTAGTCTATCATTGCCCTTACCAGATCAGGATTCAGAAGCATTGTACGCGCTAGTCGAAGACAGCCGTACTACCCTGTCCCAATGGTTGCCGTGGGCTGATCAGCTCCGCTCTGCAGATGATGAAAAACAGTTTCTAAAAACAACGCTAACGCACTTCGGTACGGGGGATTCTTTAAATTGTGTGATCCGTTATCGTAATCAGCCAGTTGGTATGGTCAGCTTTAATCGAATTGATAAAGCACATCAACATTCAGAAATCGGCTATTGGCTAGGCAATCAATGGCACCACAAAAACATCATGCATCGTGCCGTCACGGCTTTACTAACAATTGGCTTCACAGAATACAACCTACGCAAGATCATTATAAATGTCGACGTTAATAATGACGCTAGTAATCACGTTGCTCAAAAATTAAACTGTCATTTGGATGGTACTAAACGTGACGACATCTTATACAACAATGGTAAATTTGCAGATATGAACGAATGGTCATTATTACGTTCAGAGTGGGAAAAACACGATAAAAAAAGCAAAGAATAATTTCATTCTTTGCTTTTTTTCGTGTTTAAATCATATACTGCATATCAAAGTCTATTACGCCAAGATATTGATTTGTCGTTGGGTTCCCTACGTCTTTAAACCCCTGTTTTAAATAGAATTTATGCGCTGAGGCACGCGCTGATAAGCTGACTTGTTGATAGCCTTGCTTTTTGAAATCATCAAGTGCCCAGCGAAACAATCGTGATCCGAGTCCCTGCTGTTGATATGACATATCGACAGCAAAAGATACTAAACGCACGGTAGCGGTATTTTTTTGGTAAGTTGAAAATGTTGCCACCAACACATCAGCGACCGTAATGCCATAAAACTGATTATTTTGCTCAATCACTATTTCTTCAGGTGTAATTAATTTGCCGAGAGGCCCCCTTAAAACAGCATTTCTCAAATCAATATTTTGTTGATAAAGTTGCTTATTTGCAGTTGTAAATTTTTGAAAAAATGGTTGGTTAGTCACAGTATTAGTGCCCCGTTTCATCATTTGATGCCACCATTTTATCATACTCAACGATAAAAATAGTCACCACGATTTAATTTATCAAGAAACTCTTCAGGCGTTTTGTGTTTTTTGTAATAATAGGTTTTATCATTTTCATTAATCTCACGCGCAACCTTAGCAGGATTGCCAAAAGCGACTACATTGGCAGGAATATCTTTTGTGATGACACTGCCCGCGCCAATAACTGAATTTTCACCAATTGTGACGCCTGGTGTAATTGTGACATTAGCACCAATCCAGACATTGTCACCAATTGTAACTGGAAATGCATACTCGGCGCCTTCCTTAGTCCTTAAATCTGGATCAATGCTATGACCACCAGTATAAATGCCTGTGTAAGGTCCAATTAAAACATTGTCTCCAATGTGAATTGGTGCAGCATCAGCCAACGTCAAATTATTATTACCAAAGAAATTGTCACCAACGTGAATATTGAAACCATAATCAACTTGTAGCGGAATTTCGATAAAAATATTTTTACCCGTCTCACCTAATAAACTTTCTAAAATATCTTGACGTTTCTTTAAGTCACGATGTCTGAGCTGATTATATTCAAAAATTTTATCTCTTGCACGCATATTCAGTTCAAACAAAGCTTCATCTTGATGATATAAATCGCCTCTAATCATTCGTTGATATTGAATATCATCTTTTTCATTCATAAATTAATCGCCTTTCATCACGTCTGCTTATTGCCTTGTCGTTTCATTTCTTCACTGAACGATTTGAACCTACTTTTTTGCATAATTTTCAATCAAATCGCGTAGCTGCCTGAAATCCTTTTTAACATCATAATCATGCCGTTTTTGTGCTACGAGATAACGCATGAGTTCTTTAATGCGGTCAATGTCAGTTTCATCAGTATAATCAATCCAGTTCACATGCTCTAACCAGTCAATGTATGCATGTTTACCTTTGCCATAACTATTACCAAATAGTAAACACGGCGTACCTGTTAATACAGAAAAAACCATCGCATGCCAACGGTCGGTGATAATCATTTCTTGATGTGAAAACAACTCTAGTTCTGCGTCAAAGAGAGCTTCACGCGTAACTGGTGTTATTTTTTGTGGATCGTCTAAAACAGTATCAACACGGTCAATTGGACGTTCTGTCCCAAGCATTGTTTTGATGTTATCAATTGTACTTTGCTTAACCACTTTCTCAGAGTCGTGACGTAGCACAAACAAGGCGCCGTGACGTTTGAATTTTAGATCAACAGCATTCATATATAGCACCATGTCAGGTGTAAATATGACTGGATTATCGAAAGTTGTTTGCATGCGATGAAAACTTTGTGCATCACGTGCAACAAGCACAAGATTGGGATTCATGCGATATGCTGCTTGGCTTTTTTTCTTTTCAACCTCACCGTCCTCATTTTCTTCAAAATGGATTGACTGTGGAAATGAAATCGTCAAGTTATTGACAAAAGTTGAAAAGACTTTACGTCTCGCTTCTTCATGATTATGATACAAATTTCCCATGTTACCACCACCAGTAAAAGCAATGATATCCTTGGGCTGTAAATGTTCTTGGATGACTGGAATAGCGTAATCGTCATCTTCTTCAATAATTTCAATATATTGATATTCTGGAAATTAATTTTCGACATATCGTCGTTCTGCTAATGAAACAGCTTGATCGCCCATGTTAGTATAACTAGGCACACCAAACATATAAAATTTTGGCCGATCATTGTCAGGAATTTCGTGGACAACTGCGGTTGTATCAACATAAAAATTTGCCATTTGACTAACTACTCCTTTGATATATTATAATTTAGCATTTTGATAAGCATGAGACATTTTGCGACCATTAACAAATAGAATCGATAATATTATGCTGATGCCATTTGTTACTGCAAACACAAAGAAGACAACCGCTGTGCCTAACCACGCAATCAACTGCGGATAAATCAAACTAATGAAAAAATTAGTAATCCATGTTGTCGCGGTTGCCACGGACATGAATTGTGCTTTAACTTTTCCGGGAAACATTTCCGCCAACAACAACCAAGTGACAGGACTGACGATACCTTGATGATTCGCCAAAAACAGCGTCAATGCAATCAATACTAATGCATTTGTGACAGTTTGAGAGAATATAGTCGATTTCAGAATAGCACCTAACAATGCCAAAAAGACTACGTTACCAATTAAACCGATAATCAATATCCGATGATGATTAGTTTTTTCAATCATTCGAGTACCAAAAATACTTGCAATCACAGACACAACACCGATTAAGATATTTGCATAAAGTGATCCCCCTTCACCCATACCAACTTTTTCAAGTAAAATAGTGCCATAATACATGACCGTATTAACACCTGAAATTTGCTGAATTAATGCTATTACAATACCAGTAATTAACAGGTACAGTAATGTTTTATTTTGCAGTGCGCGCGACCAGCTAAATTCCTGGTCATCTGATTCTTCAATCGCTTCAGTTTCACTTTTAATAAGTGAATTTGTATTCTTAAATCCCAAACGACGGAACAACTGTCTGGCGCGATTGAAACGTCGCTTGAATAATAGCCATTGGGGGCTACCGCTAATACGAAATGAATTAATCCATAAAATCACAGATGGGACGGCCGCCGATAGAACCATCACACGCCAGATAGGTCCCCAATCACCCCAAATATTGCCTAAAATGGCATTAACAACAAAGGCACAAAGTTGCCCAAGAACAATAAAAATAGCATTTTTGTTAACATTTGCACTTCGTAAGTTATCCGGCGAAATTTCTGCCAAATACATTGGTGACAAACTCGATGCAGCACCAACTGCAATACCGAGAACAAACCGAAAGATTGACATAGACCAAAAATTTATAGCCGCTGCACACAGTACAGTTGCCACCGTAAAAATAATCGCAATCAATCGCAACGTTTTTTTACGACCAAATTTGTCAGCTACTTTACCACACCCTAGTGCACCAATACAGGCACCGATTACTAGTGAACTTGAAACAATGCCTTGTAATGATGGTGTTAGATTTAGTTGGTCTGATCGACTCATAAAAGCTAAGGCACCGTTGATCACACCAGTATCATAACCAAATAGGAAGCCACCTAAGGAAATAACATAAACACAATAATTCAAAAAATTAAGTTTAACTTTTTTATTTGTTTTGTTTTGCATACTTATCAATTCTGTCCTTTATTTGTTTTCGCTTTTTCCTATCTAACCACTTTAATAACAGCGAGATGTCAAAAAGTGTTTATAAAAAAGCCTCATTTGTATGAAACAAATTAAAGACTTAGTTACTCATTTATTCGAATTAAGCTTAATCCGCCTTTTTGTAATCAGCGTTTTTAGGATTATGGTCAAAGACATTTTCTTTGTCAGTTGACTCAGGATCATCCTTCTTGTTTTGTGATTTAACATCAATTTTTTCTTCTTCAGACATACAAATATTCTCCATTCATCCAGTTTGAAATCAATAATTCTTGTAACAGGTGACTGAATAATTAGCGGTGATCGCGTTCACGGCCATTTATTAAGTCACCAAAACAATTCGTGTTTCAAATAAAACTCATGTCTCCTTCCACTTGTATTAGCGATTACATTAATAATACCACTTTGGTTAAATAAGCAATAAAATAAGGCTCAAAAATTGGTTTAACAATTTTCGAGCCTCTGTAAATCTGTTGGTTTAATTTCAATCCGAATAGTGTTGTAAAATTGACACAATTCGTTGACTGGCTTTACCATCGCCGTATGGATTCTTGGCAATTGCCATTTTCTGATAAAGGACATTATCAGTCAGTAATGCTAACATATTGGATAAGACAACGGATTTATCTGTACCAATCACTTTCAACGTTCCCGCATCAACCCCTTCAGGCCGCTCTGTGGCATCACGTAACACCAAAACTGGTTTATTTAATGAAGGCGCCTCTTCTTGTACACCACCCGAATCAGTCATCACAAAATAGCTTCGTGACATTAGATTGTGAAAATCAACAACATTCAGAGGGTCAATTAAATGCACTTGAGAATTATTATCAAAAACATCATGAGCCAAGGTTTGAACGGCTGGGCTTAAATGAACTGGGTAAATCACATCCACATCAGGACGTAATTGCGTCAGTTCATTAACAGCTTGGAAAACATTAGCCATTGGTTGTCCCTGATTTTCACGACGATGCATCGTTAATAAAATTATTTTATGATCTGATGGGATTTGGGATAAGACATCGTGGTTATAGCTTTTGTCAATCGTATATTGCATGGCATCAATGACAGTATTACCCGTCACAGCAATTTTAGACGATTGAATGCCTTCTTTTAACAGGTTTTCTTCACTCAAAGTTGTTGGCGCAAAATAAATATCTGACAAACGATCTGTGAGTTGTCGATTCATTTCTTCAGGATAAGGCGAATATTTATCCCATGTTCTTAGGCCGGCCTCGACGTGCGCAATAGGTATTTGGTGATAAAACGCACTCAAACTAGCTGCCATTGTTGACGTTGTGTCCCCATGGACTAAAACAAAATCTGGTTTTTCTTGGTCGATTACCACATCTAAGCGAGACAAAATTTTAGTTGTAATCGTCGTCAATGTTTGGTTTTTTTCCATAATGTCGAGATTATGGTCTGCATGCAGATCAAACAAATCCAAAACTTGATCTAACATTTCTCGATGTTGTCCAGTCACAACAACAATTGAGCTCATACCAGATGTCTTTTCGATTTCTTTGATAACTGGTGCCATTTTGATTGCCTCTGGTCGCGTGCCAAAGACGGACATAACTTTAATCATTTAATCCTCCTAAGATTGAAAGAACTGTGAGTGTTGCGTCGTAATAATGCAAATCTGCCATTGAATCAGATAATATGATTTTCTGATTCTTAAATAAAATATCGTAGCCATAGTCGTGATTAACAGAGGCTGCATAATAAATCGGTGCGTTGAAACTAGCCATCGTTTGACTATTTAAGGATTTACCCTTTAACGTATATCCAGCGCTAATGGTACTTTGTTTTTTGAAAAAATTCATGAGCTTAGTCAGTACCTTTTTTGCTTGCTTATCCGACGAATCGGCCAACATCATCGGTACTCGACAAGCATTGGCAGAATAATCTCCGTCATTTGCACCCGCAACGCTATTGGCTTTAGCAGGTTTTGCTTTTGAATGGCTCACTACCGCAAAGTCCGGTAACAAACCGCTCTGGTTCCTAGCACTTAAATCAGACAAATATTGCAACATGTTGGTATTGACTGTCTGCCAAGTTGAATCTTTGGTCACTTCGTGTAAATTGTCAAATACACTCGGCATGACATCGGAAGTTCTCATGATTTGATAATAATCAGAAGATTTAGTTACCCAGCTTCCTGTTGTTAAAAATTTATCTTTCTGGTTGTATTCATATTTCAAGATATCATCAGCTATCTTTTTTGCTAAGTTACGGTACTTTGAAGCAGATTGTGGCCATGTTTTAGCGGCCGTTAATAATGATTGCGCAATATATAAATCGCCATCAGTTGCTGATTGGTCGGAGCCCACCCACTTTTGAGATTTGTTATATTGTTGTTGCCAAGACATTAAGTAGGTTTTTTCAGCCTTATTATTATCAGTTTTTACTGTAATACGATTTTCCAAATAATAGGCTAGTAATCGTTCAAATTGCGATTGTTTCGCCCAACCTTTTTGGCCCGCTTTAGCGATAATTTGCATGCCATAACCTTGTCCCTCCGACAAAGCTACCGGTTTCTTTTTGTTTTTAATCGTATTAATCAAGTCTTGTTTTGAATTATACTTGACAATAAATTGATGTTGCCAATCCTGATATGCTTTGTATTTCACGTCTGTTTCGTGATTTATTCTTAATGCAATTAGGACACCAATATAAGCCAAAATAATTAAAAGGCTTAATATAACTGGATACTTGTTGGATTTCATTTTGATAACCTCCTACTTGATTAATCTTCAAATCGCTTTGTTTTAACCCAACGTGTGCCATTCCTTTTAAATATCTTATCCATCAAAACCTGTAATACAGCGTGTACAGAAACAATAATAAACAGTTGCGAATATGTGAAATATGATGCCAAAGCAATTCGAACTGATTTAGCCGTAGTCTGACCAAATTGCGAAGCCAAAGCAATACTGATTTGTAACATATACAGTAGGATCATCAAAAGCCAATTAAAAACGAGCACTTGTGATATCTGCGTATTGCCTTGTGTAAATGTAAATGGCATTTGCGTGTTGGGATCAAACCAACTCCAAATCATAAATCCAAAATTAACCAAAAAAATGATGTCTGATAGAATGACTGCCGAATTAAAGATAAAAAATGTCGATGTAAAGTAGAATGTTTCAAACTTAACGCGCCAATTACTCTTGTTAAACAAATTTTTAAAGTTATCAAGAACGACTTGATAGTTACCTTTTGCCCATCGAAGGCGTTGAAAATAATAATCTTTAAGATGCTCTGGTTCTTGCTGAAAGGCTTCAGAGTTGTATGCAAGAGCAATTAGTTTACCACTTTGCATAATTTTAAACGAAATATCGGTGTCTTCTGTTAAAGCACCGTCACTCCAACCACCAATGCTGTCAACAAAATCACGTTGAATAATAAAATTGGTTCCTGGAATTCGACCAATTTTAAACATGTGCCACATAGCAATGTGTTGAATACGTTGGCTGACCATAATTTCTTGATTAATGAAGCGAGTTAAGTAATTTTGATCAGCATTTCTAGTTTTATTACGTCCGAATACGGCCATATACCGGTCCGGATTTTCCAGTGCTTTTTGAACTAGGAAGTATAATGCATTTTTTTCTGGCATGGCATCTGCATCATAAACGGCAATAAATTCACCGCGGGCAATTTTGAGAGAATCGTTCAAAACCCCGGCCTTACCACCTGTACCCGTTCGCTCAATTATTTTGTAGTTGCGTCCTGCGTGCTGCTCATCGGCGAAAGCCTGACGCATGCGATCTGCTGTGTGGTCCGTGGAATTGTCTGAGTATAGTAACAATTCAACTTTATCTTTTGGATAATTAAGTGCTAACAATGCTCGTGTTGTATTTTCAATCACGATTTCTTCGTTATGCGCAGGTACGACAACTGTTATAAGTGGATAGCGTGACAACGCTGGTGTCTCGATAATACGATGGCTATTTTTAAACCAAAAATGAATTGCCCCACTTAACATGACAAATGAAATGAACAGTGACAACCAAATTAACATCAAAGTCACAATCATCAATAGCTGATTAATCGTTTGCATTCAAGTCACCTCTGGCCTTTAACTCGCGCAAATGCAAATTCACTTTCGTGGTCTCAACACGATCATAAATAATCCACATGAAGTACAATAAAACTAACATTATAATGAAAAAGATAATGCTCACAGCAATTGAAAAGAAATAAAAAAAGTTAATCATATCATGTCTCCTGTTAATGCTTTTGCATATATTCAACGATAATGTCTGTCTCCATTTGACGGTAAAGTTTGTTCATAGCTAAATCTAAACTAGAATATTTATCAATATTTTTTTCATTAATATGCATTGTCGCCGTTTTAAATTGTGGTTTAAACCCGTCAACCATGATTGTTGCTAATTGGTCGTTGACATTATTATTCAGTTGCATTAAATTGGTTTCCGACACAGTATGCGAAATAATCAAAAATGTGGCATTGTCAACGTAATAAATTGATTCACCCGGCAAACGATCTTGTTTTAAAATAGTTTGAATAGCTGATAGTATTTCAGCATACTCAGATGCATGAAACTGTTTATATTGTTCATGATGCGACCATTGAACAGCCGTTACATCAATCCAAACCTCTAATTTATTTTGTTTTTGAATAAACTCAGCTGATTTTGAAAAAGTATTGCTGGCGGTGTGCAAGGTTTGGAAGTTGACGGCTGGATCATAATGTTCAACGTAAGCCTCAATGTTGGCACGATTCGTTGCAATCCAGCCCAAATCACCGATAAAATGACGACCTAAAATGGTGACAAAACTTAATATTGGATATGCAGCTATCACAACAATTCGGGTAAAATTAGAAATTAATGGATACCCAATTGTCAGTGTAAATATACCTGCTGCTAAAATCAGTACCACCATCCAAGACAATAAAACACTGGGGATGAAGAGACCTGAAGCAACGGCCAATAGAATCAGTGCCGCCATTGCAACAGTGATGTTATTAGTGCTCATATCGGCCAAAAGCATAAAACTCACTATGGTCATAGCGATTAAAAAAATCGTTAATGTCCCAAATCTAATCATTTTTATTCGTTTCATCACATGCTCCAGTCAATCCGTCGTATCTGTATATAATAGTTTTAATCGCGTTATATATTACTGAAAACATTATATAATATATACGATATATGGTCAATAATCTTATTTAAAAAGGAAACAAAAAACACATATTGTGCATTCAAAGGTACAATATGTGTTTTTTATTTAGAATATTATTTCGTTTTGTGTTGCTGTAATACCAAAATATCTTTTATCACATCACTAATGTTGACGCTCTTCATGCGATCATATGCTGTCGTTTCTATTTCGGAATAAATACCATTGAGTGTTTGTTGGATATTGCCACCAACAATACAGTCTGGATTAGTTTTTGGATCAATATGTAATAAATTATGGTCAATACTAATCGCAATATAGACATCATACAGACTGATTTCTGATGGTAACTTGGCTAACATCGGTGTTACCGCGCCCTGTCTTGTGGTAATAAACCCACTTTCTCGTAACTCACTCATTAAATTTCGGACAACACTAGCGTTGGCACCAATGCTGGCCGCAATCATTTTACTAGATAAATCGCCATCCCGATAAATATCCAGGAAAGCTAAGATGTGTATTGCATCACTTAATTTATATGAAAATCGCATCAGCTGACCTCACTTCCTTCCTAATAAGTATCGCATAAAAAATGACATTACACAGGTTGTTATGTCATTTTTTCTAGACAACTTGCTAATTATCTGATAATCTCTTTCACTGCTTCAGATAAAGGCGTCAAATCATGTCCCAAAATTTGAGGCAAGTCATCACTAGGGTGTGCTAATGAGCCATCATCAATGGGTGTTTGAAATGATGTTACCATAAGTGCTGTGTCATGATCTAAACCATTTTTTTCTAATTGTGACGTATACTCACTTTCAGAAACTTGCTGAATGCTAGATGACGCATTGAAAGCGCTCTTAACTGTCTCACCAAGTGTTGCAAAGTTAATCGAAGGACCAGATAATTCGTAAATTTCTCGTTCAGCACCATTAGCTAAGACGTTCGCTGCAGCTTCTGCATATTCACGTTCTAATGCCCACCCTACTTTTTTGTCTGCCCAATAATAAGCAGAAGCATCACTAGCAGCAGCTTGCAAAAAACTCGTTTCATTTTCTAAATACCAGTTGTTTCGCAAAAATGCGTGCGATAATTTGGCCGACACAATGGCTTGTTCCGTCCCACGGTGGTCTTGCGCTAAGAAATTCTCAGATTCGTCAGCATGCGGAAAACTAGTATAAACAACAAATGACACATGATTAGTTGCTAAAGCATTGACAACATTTTGATGTTGTACTAACCGTGGCACTTCTCCACCCGGCTGCGACGAAATAAATAACACCCGATCAATACCCGACAGCGCTTTCGTCATAGCTGATTCGCTATCATAAGATGCCTCACGTACTTCGATATCCTTGAAAGCTTGTTTAGCCTTTTCTGCGTTCCGCGCGATTAGTACAATGTCTTTTTTATCAACAAGCGTTAGTAAGTGTGACACAGCTGCGCGGCCAAATCGACCAGTAGCAGCAGTAATTGCATATTTAACCATGATAAATTCCTTTCGTAATAAAAAAGTTTATAATTTATTATAACACAACTTGTTGTTTTTAAAACAACAAGTTATTAAAAAACAAAAAAAGACCATAATGGTCTTTAATATGATCTATCTAATATTCTGGTAACCACTTCAAATCTGCAACCGCTGCCTTAGCATCAGTCACGCCTTGTGCGATGCCTTCATCAATGGCAACTTGCGCTACGGCAACAGCAACAATTTCTGAAAATTCATCCAGATGAGAAACAGGTGGCAAAACAGCCGTACTATCGTCTGTTAAAGTGTCAGCTAATGCGTGCGCAGCTGCTGAAATCATGCCCTGCGACAATACTTTTGCACGTGCTGCAATCGCGCCTAATCCCAAACCTGGATAAACTAAAGCGTTATTGCCTTGCCCGATTTGGTAAGTTACACCCTCAAAAGTCACGTCAGCGGCTGGAATACCAGTTGCAATTAATGCTTTACCTTGACTCCATTTGATCAAATCTTGTGCACTTGCTTCAGCGAGCTTGGTTGGGTTAGATAATGGGAAAATAATTGGTCGATCAACATAGCTAGTCATTTCACGAACAATTTCTTCGGTGAAAGTCCCTGGTTGGGTTGACGTGCCCACCAAAATGGTTGGCTTAATTGTTTTAATCACCGCAGTGAGATTGGTGAGTTCGTCAGCATTAGTAAATTCTGAGCGCGAACGAGCAAATGGTTGTTGCGCAGGCGTCAAGGTATCATCATCATCAAACAACAATCCTTGCTTATCAACCATGTAGAAGTGCTTGCGGGCTTCGTCTTCACTCAATCCTTGTTTAACCATTTCAGTATAAACTTGGTTTGCAATCCCAGCGCCCGCTGATCCGGCCCCAAAAGTGACATAAGTTTGATCAGTTAGTTTTTTGCCTGTCAGCTTCATTGCCCCCAAAACACCTGACAAAACGATAATGCCTGTGCCTTGAACATCATCATTAAATGTTAGAATTTTATCTTGGTATTGTTTCAAAATACGTGCTGCATTTGAACGTCCAAAGTCTTCCCAGTGCAAATAAACATTTGGAAATGCGGATTCAATTTCATCAACAAATTTTGCAATGAAATCATCGTACTTTGAACCACGAACACGTTCATGCTGATTTCCTAAGTATAGTGGATCGTAAAGCAATTTTTGATTGTTTGTACCAGCATCAATCACAATTGGCAACACATTTTCTGGATTGATACCAGCTGCAGCAGTGTATACCATCAACTTGCCGACTGAAATATCAACGCCGTTAACGCCCCAATCGCCAATACCTAAAATACCTTCAGCGTCGGTGACAACAACTAATTTAATATCTCGGCCATTTGCTGCACCAAGTAAAGTTTCTTTAATCGCTTCAGGATGGTTGACATCCAAAAATGCTGCCTCTTGTGGATCAACATAATTTTCCGAATAATTCTCGATTGACTCAGCAATTGTTGGATCGTAAACAATTGGCATAAATTCAACAACATGCTGCGAAAAAACTTTGTAAAACAACACGCGATTCGTGTCAAAAATTTGCATTAAAAATTTGCGTTTTTCAATATCTGATGTCTTAGTTTGATATTGTGCGTATACCTGCGCAGCTTGTTGTGCAATTGTCTGAACAACCGGTGGCAATTGACCAACAATATGATATTGTTGACGTTCTGCCTGTGTAAAGGCTGTACCTTTATTTTTAAAAGCATCATTTAAAATATTTGTCATGTCCTGATCTCCTTTTCACTTTATACGCGGATGTGTCATGTCAGCTGGCACAACCCATTTATCAAAATCCGCGGCCGTAATTTTACCAGAAGCAATTGCCGCTTCACGCAGTGTAGTTCCCTCTTTTTGTGCTTTTTGAGCGATATGTGCTGATGTTTCATAACCAATATGCGGTGATAATGCCGTAACAGTCATTAACGACTGATCCACTAAAGCCTTCATTCTATCTGGATTAATGGTCAACCCAGCTACTAATTTATCGTCCCATGATTGAATACTTTCCTGTAACAGACTCACAGAATCAAGATACGTTGCAATGATGACAGGCTTATAGACGTTCATTTCAAAGTTACCTTGTGATGCGGCAAAGTTAATTGTGGCATCATGTCCAAACACGGTAGCAGCAACCATTGTTAGCGCTTCAATTTGTGTAGGATTTACTTTACCAGGCATAATAGAAGAACCCGGCTCATTGGCTGGAATATTAAATTCACCATATCCGGCACGAGGTCCTGACGCCAAAAAACGAATATCATTTCCGATTTTGACTAGGTCAGCACTCAACGTTTTTAAGACTGAGTGAACCATATTGAGACCGGAATGTTCAGCCATGCCTTGAAATTTATTCGGTGCATTCACAAAGGAAACGCCGTAAAGTTCAGCAAGCTTTTTAACGACTTCAACATCATAATCTGGCGCCGTATTTAATCCTGTCCCTACCGCTGTTCCCCCAATGGGCAATTCAAGCAATGTTGGTAAATTTAATTCTAAATAATCGATGTTATGCTGGATACCCGATGCCCAGCCAGAAATTTCTTGTCCGACAGTCATCGGTGTTGCATCTTGTAAATGTGTGCGACCAATTTTAATGACATCTTTATAGTCCTGCGCTTTCTGATCAAATGTTGCTTTGACATGTTTGAGAATGGGCAACAATTTGACAGTCTCCAAGAACGCGGCAATCGCCATTGCAGTAGGAAATGTATCATTTGAACTTTGCGAATGATTGATGTCATCGTTTGGTAGTAAAGGCAAATCCGGTTGTATTTTAGCGGCCAGATGCGCAATGACCTCATTCACGTTCATATTAGTTTGCGTGCCCGACCCTGTTTGATAAACGACTAATGGAAATTGATCTTGGTATTTACCCGTCAATAATTCGTCGACAGTCTTAACAATCAAATCAGCTTTGGCTTGTGATAATTCACCAAGCTTAGCATTCGTTAAAGCAGCTGCCTTTTTGATGTGCAAAATTGCCTTAATGACTGGATATGGCATTCGCCCACCGATTTTAAAATTTTCGTGTGACCGTTGTGTTTGTGGTCCCCACAAGACATCATTTGGAACCTTAACTGGACCAATGGCGTCTTCTTCAATATGATATGCCATGCTAAATCCCCCTTTTTATTTTATTGTAACCGTTTTACTAAATAACAATGTTACGTTTTTTTTCATTTTTTAAAAAAATTTGTGATTTAATTTTTTGAACATCATCAAAAGTGAACAAACTAGCGTTATGCTTACTGCAATTATAGAACTTTCTGACTTTTTAGGTGTTGCAGACGTTTGTGGTAGTTGCTCCTTAAAATTGTTTTGGTCAATCGGTGATTGAAGAGTTGGCCTTTCAAAATCGTTTTTGACAATTTTTTTGTTGCTAATTTTAGTTTCTGTTTTGGTTAATTTAGCAGGATCTGGTACATCAACTTTTGTCTTAATGTAGATCGGCTCTGGTACGTCAACTGCCCAACCATGCGCCTCAGGTACATCAACCGCTGTCTTCACATAAACTGGTTCTGGCACGTCAACTGCCCAACCATGTGCTTCCGGTACATCAACAGCTGTCTTCTCGTAAACTGGTTCTGGTACATCAACCGCCCAACCATGTGCCTCGGGTACGTCAACGGCTGTCTTCACATAAACTGGTTCCGGTACGTCAACTGCCCAACCATGCGCCTCGGGTACGTCAACAGCTGTTTTCTCGTAAACTGGTTCTGGTACATCAACCGCCCAACCATGCGCCTCGGGTACGTCAACGGCTGTCTTCACATAGACTGGTTCTGGCACATCAACCGCCCAGCCGTGCGCCTCGGGTACATCAACTGCTGTCTTCACGTAGACTGGCTCGGGTACATCAACCGCCCAGCCATGCGCCTCGGGTACGTCAACGGCTGTCTTCACATAAACTGGTTCCGGTACGTCAACTGCCCAACCATGCGCCTCGGGTACGTCAACTGCTGTCTTCACGTAGACTGGTTCTGGTACGTCAACTGCCCAACCATGTGCCTCGGGTACATCAACGGCTGTCTTAATTTGAACTTGAGCATAAACAATCTTCGTCTCAATGTTTGCTGCGTTTAACTGAACATGATTATCTGTAATCGCGTCTGGTTCCGCTGTCTTGACATAATAATCACTAATACTTGGTTCACCATTATTTCCCAAATCATCATTATCGGTTTGCCAATCGCTATATTCAACCGCTGACACTTCACCGGCGTTATTCACATGGTAAGTGGCTGTTCGGGTATACGTCACTTGATATGTCTTATCGGCTAATAACTGCTTGCCTTGTTCGTCCACATAGTGAATCGTCTTTGTAATGACCTTTTCCAAACTGGCTTTATCTGTCCCATCTGGTTGCTTAGGATCATTTGGTATCTTCGGATCAATGATCGTCCCAGGATTGCCTGGATTATATGGCGTGTTCACAATTGTCCAGCTACTTAATCCTGGTGTCTCTGGACGCTCATAAGGCGCATAAACGTATCGTACTAATGTAGAGGGAACAAATTTATTACTCAAACTAAAGTTTGCATTACCGCCATTTTTGTGTGCGCTGATCAACCCAGGATCATTAGGATCAGATACTAAGAGTGTGTAGTGGTAAATTTGTCCAACAGTTTGGTAAACAAATGGTCGCCCATTGTCATCAAATTGATTCTGTCCATCTTTAGATTTTAACCAGTAGAAATTACCTTGATTAAAGGCTCTAACAGCTTCATCTAATGACGTGGTTGGTTGATTTAAGTTTGCAACATAAGATTTTGAGTCGCCGTTCTCATTTTGAATCACGCGCCAAACAGCAAATGCATAAGCACCATGGGCATCTTGCCGGATATTTTTTGTATCAATCTTACCGTTTATAAAATCATTGAAGCCATCGTTTAGTTGTGATTCAGTATAGGCTTTACTTTGTTCGGATACCTCACCTGTTTCTGCACCAATCGTTTTAACGTAATAATAACCTGGGAAGTCAAGTGGCTTGCCGTCAATGACATTAGTTGTATGATAAGCATCAATTTTAGTTACTGCTGGAGTAATGACTGGTTCTGTCAAATCGGCATAAATTTCATTTCCATTTTCATCTTTTTGTTTCGTGTCGACTGAAAAATGAACTTCTTGTTCAGTTTGTTTTGGTAGCGTCATCTCTATTCTATGAGGTAATGATATAAACGATATTACACCGTGACTATTAATTGCATATCTAAATTCATTATCAAATGCAAAATCAAGCGCTACACCTTGATCAGAAGTTTCCGAATTGTTAATGACATATGTCTTCATCAGTTGGTTTTTAGTATTAATTTGTTGTAATACAATGCTTTTCAAGTCTTTGCTAATTCCGACATATAGATGCTTAGTCGCCGGATTTGAATTAAATTGCATCCCATTATATCCTTGGATATCTGAAAAAACGCGGTACGCATTTCCATTTGAGTCCTGAATTTGGATGGGATAATCATTAATCTTATTTGGTGATATTGTCGTAACGGCTTGTTTTTGTTCCGGCGTTAATGGGGCAGGTACAATAGTTGTCTCTGAGTTGTCAGTAGCTGCATTTTTATCAGGTTCGTCAGTTTTTGATAACTTATCTGGCTCCGAAGCATCAGTTATTTGTCCACGTTCAGTATTGCCATCATTATTCTGTGTGCCAGTTTCTGTATCTTGGGCGTTAGTTAGCGACTCATCAGCCATTTTGTTTTTAGTTGTGTCACTAGTGTCATTTACTATCTCGCTGTCGTCACTAATCGGAGATGTACCCTGAGATGGCATGTTTGCGCTCGTCTCACTAGACTGAAAACTACTATTTTGAGTTACCTTGTCTTGTTTTAAAGACTGATTAGAGTCCGGATTATCACTGACATTTTTGTTTACTGTCAAACAATCATTGCTGCTCACAGTGTCAGCATGGGCAATATTGCTGTTTAACACCACTGTGCCTCCCATGAATCCGATAGAAAGTCCAGCTACGATCCATAGCTTTCCTGCCTTAAACATCTTGAATCTTTTACTTAATAGTTGTCGCTTGTCCTTCATTGCTCATAATCCCCTTTTTTCTTTATTACAGTTGGTATTATCTCCCCATAATATTTATTTTCGGTCATCAATTCTTCAATAGATTGATAGACAATTATTCACAAATACTTGCTATCGTTGAGTGTAGTAGTTGTTTAATAGATTAACTTAAGGAAATAAATTATGAATCGTAATTTAAAAGTTATGCAGACAAAACGGAAGATTTTTTTAGCAATCATTAACTTGTCACGTGATACCCCGATTAACAAAATTAAAAATACTGATTTAGCAACCATGACTGATTTGAATCGCGCCACCATTAAAAAATATATTCAGCCTGATGCAACACCTGATGCTTTTTTTGAAGAATTTCAAAAGGAATTACTTGAGAGAGTCCACTTAGCTTATCAAATTGGTCCAGAGAAATGGTATGATCCCAACATTTATTCACATTCTCAAATGCTCAACCAATTGCGCGTTCTGTTTGATTTTCAAAACGAACTACGTCAGTTGTTTATATACTGTGGCCATACAGCCGCCTATTTCTTTCACCAGCTAAAATTAGGAATACAGAGTCGGGACTTCACAATTTATCGTATTGAACAGCAATCAGAACACGTTCCTGGACTATCATATATTTCAGAGCGACAAGCAGTCTTGTTCAAAAATGAACTATTCGCTTTAATCTGCACTTGGATTACAAGCGAGAATCCAGAAACACCCGAGGAATTTATCAAAGTTATTGAAAACTTGTGGGCTAATCAGATGGTTTGGCCATAATTGAGTGAAGTTATTACCATTTAAAAATCACCGAAAATTTAAAACAGCAACATCATTATATTTTTTCCATTAACCTGTACTAAATATAACTAATGCCGAAGTCAACTAATTTTTTTGACTTCGGTTTTTTAATTAAAAAAGAAAAAAATGAATTCTATATAAAATTTAATTTTTATCGTTAAAAGCATTGTGCATCAACTAGCGTACATTAATTTTCTACTTTAATTGATCTACCCCAAAATGTAAGCGCTTGCATTTTTGAAATAGACGTTTTATAATCAACGTAACTTGGAACGTTCCATTTATTTCATTTTTAATATTTGTAAATCAGTACAAAACGACACGTTCCAAAAAGGAGAAAAGTATGCAAACAGAAAAATGGTGGCAAAAGGCTGTCGTTTACCAAGTCTATCCCAAAAGTTTTCAAGACAGTAACCATGATGGTATCGGGGACATCCGCGGTATCATTCAACGATTAGATTACATTAAACAGTTAGGCGTTGATGTGATTTGGCTTAATCCCATTTACAAGTCCCCTGACATTGACGGTGGCTATGATATTTCTGATTATCAAGATATTAATCCTACTTTTGGTTCAATGGCTGACTTTGACGAACTATTATCAAAATCCCATGCAATGGGATTGAAAATCATCATGGATTTAGTTGTTAATCACAGTTCATCACAACATGACTGGTTTCAAAAAAGCCTAGCTTCTGCAGAACCAGACAATGATTACCGTGATTATTATGTTTGGCGCGATCCAGTTGATGGTCACGAACCCAACAATTGGGGATCTTTCTTTTCTGGTCCTGCTTGGACTTACGATGAGCAATCAGGTCAATATTATCTCCACCTTTTTGCCAAAGAACAGCCCGATCTCAACTGGGATAATCCTAAAGTTCGCCATTCCATTTTTAACATGATGAATTGGTGGGCTGCCAAAGGTATTGACGGTTTTAGAATGGATGTCATTTCCCTTATTTCAAAACCTGATGGCTTACCCGACGCACCAATCACCGGTGATTCAATATTTGGTAATCCAGGACCTGTGGTGTCTAATGGCCCTCGCGTTCATCAATATATCCGTGAAATGAACAATAAAGTTCTTTCCAAACATGATTGGATGACTGTTGGTGAGACAACGGGTATGAGTGTCAACGATGCTAAAAAGTATGCCAATATTGATGGTTCTGAACTAGATATGCTATTTCAATTTGAACATGTCGGATACGATGGCGATACGAATGCGGCTCAGGGTCATTTTTCTGGCTATACGCCAAAGTTAAAGGACATTAGGGACAGCATGCTTTTGATGGTACCGGATGGACTAGCCTCTACTGGAGTAACCATGATCAACCAAGAGCAGTTTCTTGGTTTGGAAACAAAGCACCTGAATATAGAGAATTGTCAGCAAAAATGTTAGCAGCATTACTTCATTTTCTGCAAGGAACACCCTATATTTATCAAGGTGAAGAGCTAGGTATGACCAATAATGATGCATTTCAATCTATTACGCAATACCGTGATGTCGAAACATTAAATCTCTATCGACAAACAGTTGAACAAAAAAAATTGACATCGTCAAAAGAAATGTTAGATTATTTGCGTATTCATTCTCGCGATAACGCCCGCACCCCAATGCAATGGGACACATGTTCAAATGCCGGCTTCTCTGATAGCACACCTTGGTTAGAAACTAACCCTAATTATCAAGCCATCAATGCCAAAGCAGCACTCGACAATCCTGATTCAATATTCTATTTCTATCAAAAGTTGATCAAACTTCGGCACCAACTACCAGTCATTACTGATGGTACGTTTAAGCTTTTGCCTGACAATGAGCAGGATGATCACATTTTTGCTTACACCAGAACCAATTCTGAAACGACTTTATTGATTATTGCCAATTTCACATCTGACACCATCACTAGAAATTATGATGTTCCCAAAACCGCTCAATTATTGATTCAAAATTATACAGACGACCAAGAAACAACTATCCGTCCGTATGAAGTTAAAGTTTATCAATATCCCACTAAATCCCTAAAAAAATGAGTAATAAAGAAGGTTAAACGTATGGCAAGTAATGCAATTGTTACGCAAAAAAATGGTAAATTACCTTGGAATGAACGGCTAAGCTATGGTATTAGTGATTTTGCTTGTAGCTTTAGTTTTAATTTAGTCGGCACCTATTTAATGTACTTTTACACTGACGTATTCGGTATTACAGCAAGTGCTGTCGGAACGTTAATGTTAGTCGCACGTGTGATTGATGCTATTGACGGCCCTATTTGGGGAATATTAATTGACCACACTCATACTAAGTGGGGAAAGAGCAGACCTTTTTTCTTATGGTTTAACGCTCCCTTTACCTTTTTCTCCATACTCTGTTTCACAACTCCTGACTTGCCAATGACTTGGAAAATTGTCTGGGCTTATGTCACTTATATTGGCGTGGATGTCTTATATTCAGCGATCAATATTCCATTAACGTCAATTTTGCCAAGCATGACCACCGATCCAGATGAGCGTGTGTTGTTATCGACAATTCGATCTCTATTTTCCAATTTTGGCGGTACATTAATTTCTGTTATTGCTTTACCACTTGTCGCATTAATTGGCGGTAAAGATGAAAGCAAAGGCTTTTTCTGGGTGGCCGTTTTAGGCGCCTCAGTCTTCTTTGTCTTATATCTGATTGCATTTTTCAACTTACGCGAACATGTTCAAACGCGTTCATCGCAGAAGCCTCTGCCTGTAAAGCAATCAATCAAAGCGTTGAAAAACAACTGGCCATGGCTAATTGTTGTCATGGAAATATTTATTTATTGGATTGGTATGAGTGCTAAGGGTCAAGTGACAATGTACTTCTTCAAGTACAACTTAGACGCACCTGGATTAATTCCTCTAGCTTTGTTCTTCAACGCTGCCGGTATCGTGTCAGTCTTCCTTACCCCCTTAGTGGTAGGTAAATTAGGCAAGAAAAAGACCATGTTAGCAGGACTAATGATTGGAATTGTAGGTCAAGCAATTCTAGGACTTGGTGCACACATGCTAAACATCCCCATTGTCATTATTGGTATTATTGTTGGTAATTTCGGAAACGGGTTCGTTGGTGCACTACCAGCTGTCTTGTTATCTGATGCGGTGGATTACGGTGAATGGAAAAATGGTGTTCGTGCCGAAGGAATAGTCACTTCAGCATCGAGCTTTACGGCAAAGTTTGGCATGGGATTAGGTGGTGCTATAACAGGCTGGTTGCTAGCATTAGGAAATTATGTCCCCAATAAAACACAAAAAGCATCATCTTTGTTGAGTATTGAATTCAATTATGTTTGGATTCCATTGATTGCGCTCTTTATTGGATTTGTACTTGTATTATTCTACAATCTGACAACTGATAAAGAAAAGATAATGAATCATGACTTAGCAATCAAACACCATCGTGAAGAACAAGAAGATTTAGCATTAGCACGTGAATTGGAAAACTGAGGTAACAAAATATGTCAGACAATTATTTACAAATCGATCCTAATGAGTTTGCAATGCAAGTCATTGCAACAAGTCATGCAGACACAAATCTTTCTAACTCTGCACTTATTAAAAAAAATTTGACCCTTTATTTGGAAGCATATTACTTGATAGATGATTTTAATCATCTTGAGGTTAGCAACTTAGAGCAAATGAAACAACAGCAAATTTCTGATTTATTTGATAAAATGTTATCAGGAAGGTTTAATGTTTAAATGTTTGAGCGCCTTTGGGCGCTTTTTTATTTTAATATAGTGGTGATTATCAATGGCTAATATGAATGATGTTGCGTCTTTGGCAGGCGTGTCTAGGGGATCTGTTTCAAACTACATCAATGGCAGACCTAACCGACCTGAAATTAAACATAAAATAGAACAAGCAATTAGGGACCTGAATTATATTCCTAATGCTACCGCTCGTGCACTTAAAACGAATCGTTCTAATTATGTCGTCTTCATATTGCCAACTGTGAATACCCCATTTTTTTCTGAATTAAGTTATTTTATACAAATTGAGCTGAATAAATTTGGCTATAAAATGATTTTATGTAACTCTAACAGCAATTATCAAGAAGAAATTGAATATATCGAAATGGCTAACACGCAAAAAGTTGCTGGTGTTATTACGATGTCATATTCAGATATCAGTGAACTTGTTGCGCCCTCAATTCCCCTCGTTGCTATTGAGAAGAAAATTTCGAATCAATTTCCAACAATCGTTTCCGATAATTACGCTGGCGGACATCTTGGCGCTGAACAACTTCATAAACGTGGTGCAAAAAAACTGCTTTTTGTTTCAAAAGCACCCATAAAAGATGTCTCTGAAAGACGCAGACAAGGCTTTATCGATTATTGCCAAGAAAACAATTTAAGATATGACATAATGTTAGCAGAGGATAAGCGAGACTTCAGCTCAGACTATGATCATTTCATAGATAATCACCTTATCAATGGCAAATTTCAATTTGATGGTGTTTTTTCAGACACTGATGAATATGCAAGTGACTTTTGGCATCTTTTAGTCAAACACCAGGTGTTAGTTCCAAAAGATGTTCAAATCATTGGATTTGATGCTGCAAAAATATATCCCAGACAACCAATTTTTCTCTCAGCAATACGTCAATCAACAGAAAAGATGGCAGCAATTGCTGTTCAAAAATTGCTGACTCAGTTCAAATCCGAAAAAATAGATAAGGAAAATTTGATCACCATTTTACCCGTCAGCTATACACAGGGTATTACAACAAAATCGTAACACTTTCTAAAACATAGTCATTTCTTCCCACAAAACATGACTTATATTGTTAAACAACGCCAGTCGCTGAAATCTGTGACTGGCGCTTGTTTTTGTTAACAGCGCAACATCTAATTGGTGATTATCAAATACGATACTCATAACATCATGATCAACTGTTGCACCTTCACCAGTCTTATTGAAAATGGTTAATTCTTGAAATGACGCTGAGGTGTTTTCAATAAACGTCCCCGGCAACTTATATTGCGATTGCTGACGCGTCAATAAATAGTTGGTAGCCGAATGTTCCAGAACATTTTTTAACATTGATAAACTATCAGAGACCGTTGTTTCATTATCTAACTTGGTTTGTGCCATGAATTGGCGACGCAAGTGAGTGTTTGTATAACGAGAGCTCGCAAAGTGATTGATTTCTGCCATACCAAAATAACGTATCAACGCATTTGCGGCCCAATTATCTGAAATCGTCAACATTAGCGCTTGCAATTGCGCCACCGTGACAGTCTGATTATTGCCCGACAATACGTCTAAAATACCTGCTCCAAAATGCGTTAGCTTTCGTTTCGTCCACCAAACATCATCCTCCGCTAACCCAAAATCTGAATTGATTAGCGACACTTTGTTTGCTAAGGCTTCTGGCTTTTCAGTCATAATATAATCTGAAATCAGTAACTTTATTAAACTAGCAGATGGAAAAGATAAATCTGGCCGTAACGACAACAAAACACTGCCATCAAGTGACAAAACAATTGCAGTCTGACCTTCAAAATCCGACAGCAATTGTTCAATTTTTTGTATCTTAAATGTCATCAAAACTCCTCTGCGCAATACCCAATCCTGACTGATTTGAAGGTATCAATTGCGTTTGATTAAGCCGCAAGCCATCAGGAACAAGGTCATAGTTAAACATAAACGGTGCGTCTAAATCCACGTATTTGACAGTTTTATTTGTGTTAGCTAAAGCGACAGCAAATGCAATACCGATTTTTGATTCAATCATACAACCAATCATAGCTTGTCCGTTAAAATCATTAACAGTTTGAAATATCTTTTGCGCTTCAGTAATACTGCCTGCTTTTTCCAGCTTAACATTAATCAAACGGACAGCGGTTTCATGCATATATTGAAACGCTTGGTGATGATTAAAGACACTTTCATCCAGCATGATCGGTATCTTAGACTTGACAACTAGCGCTTTAAGCTGGTGTTCAAAGCCGACTTTCAATGGCTGTTCAATAAAATCAATTGGCAATTCTTTGGTAAGTGCCATTTCAATAAACTGCATTGTTTGTGCAACTGTCCAAGCCTGATTCGCATCAATTCGAAAATGTATTTTTTGATATCGATGATTTAATTGTGCAATTTTATCAATTTCATTCACAATAGTATCGCCGCCAACCTTAATTTTTAAAGCTGAGAAACCTCGGCTGACAATATTATCAGCGTCTTGTAACATCTGATTTTTTTGGCTAATACTCAGTGTGTAATCGGTCACTACCGGTTGACTCGTGCCACCTAAATACTCAGCAATCGGTAAGTCTGCAATACTAGCAAAAATGTCATAGACGGCTTCACTGACTGCCAGACGAGCTGCAGAATTAAACACAATTAGACCATGAATAAATTCATCAACTTCTGCCGGTGTTTGAAAGGTTTGATTAACAATGGCTGGTTTTACAATGTCATTGATGACCGCCACAATACTTGTCAAAGTATCACCAGTTACTTTCAGTGATGGCACCGCTTCACCATAACCTGTAAAAATAATGCCGGTTTCCGTTTTCGCTGACACTGCAATCACGATACCTTCTGCATTATCCTGCCGATGCAAATTAGTCACAAATGGCCGTCTTAGCTGAACAGTGTATTTTTTTAATTTAATGTCGCTAACAATAATCATTCTATATTTCCCAATCGGTAGATACTTTCCACTAAAATAGCCATTGCTTTTGGATAATTCTCTAAATCATATTTTTCATTTGCTTGATGCGCCGTTGTTGTTTGCCACGCAAATCGTGTTCCAAAAGCAGCACCACGCTTAATTAATCGACCGTAAGATGCACCAGTTGAATAATGCAGAACCGTGGGTTGACCCATCACTGTTTCATAACTGGCCAACAAAGTTTCAATCACAGCATCGTTTTTGGGCGTCAAATGTGGCAACAATTCATCCTTTTTGACTGTCACGCTACTATGCAAGGTTTTGACACTTCGTTGAATAATGGCAAGCATTTGTTTTTCAGTAATACCAATTGGATATCTGATATTGATACTAAAGTAACCATCCTCGCCACTGACAAATTTCTGTAAACCATAATTCACGACCAAAGGTCCCATTTCAGCTTGATTAAAGGCCAAGCCCATTTTTTTGCCGAAATAATCTAAATGTGCTGTATGACCTAAAATTTGTAAAAAAGAAGCGGCTTCACCAGTAAAGTCCAATTGCGTCAGAAAATTAGCCAAGTAAGTCCCAGCATTTAAACCAACATCAGGTGTTGAGCCATGCGCTTGTTTCCCTATCATTTTAATTTCAAGGCCATTACTTAGCGTTTGGACAGTAGCTTTCAGGCCAACATCAGCATTTTGCTTCAAAAAATAGTCAAGTTTTTCGGTTACAATAGTCTCGTCAATCCCAGTTATTGTAGCAACAGCCAAGCCGGGTACGACGTTGCCAGCAACTCCGGCGTCAAATTTTAATAATGTTAAATTATCTTGACCTTGCGTGGTATCTGAAAATGACACCATAAAGTTGGCAATACCTGCTTCAGCATTTTCAACAATAAATTCCCCATCAGGGGAAAAACCTATGTCTGGCACCCCCTCTGTTTGAAAATAATAAGGCATATCTGACCAATCATTTTCTTCATCGGTGCCAATGATTAATCTTATTTTATTTTTAACAGCAAGCTGTTGATCAGCAATCAGTTTGATAGCGTAGTAACTCAGCATTGTCGAGGCCTTCATATCATCAACACCACGACCAGTCAGAAAATGTCCCTGTTGTTCTGGTTCAAATGGTGATGACGTCCAGCCATCTCCCACCGGAACAACATCGACATGAACAAGAATACCAACGGTTTCTGACGCTGCCACTGGACCATATTCAATATACCCAACACGATCCGCAACACATCCAAAGCGCAAACCATCACGCGCAGCAAAACTCAGCATTTGATCCAATGACTGTTTAACTGCAACACCATATGGATGACTTTTGTCACTTGTTTGTGTGCTTTTCACTGAGGGAATTTTAACTAACATTTTGAGATCTTTTAGCCACTGCTCGTAATAGTTTGGCACCATTTCTTGCCAAGAAGATTCGCTCATCTTAAACCTCTACTTTATTTTATCGCTGATCATTATACTGAGTCCGAAACCACAAATGTGATTTTGAATTAGTTGTTAAGCGTTCGATATACTCCTCTAGCGATAACCCATTTTTTGTCATATAAACGGCATTTTCTTGACCAACATATCTAAAGTGCCACGGTTCATAATTAATACCCGTCCAGTTTACTTTTGTCTTGGGGTATCGCAAAATGAAACCATAGTCAACAGCGTGATTTATCAGCCACTGTTGTGAAATAAGCTGATCAACATCATCATACAAATCCTGTCTGTCATTTAAAAACGCTGTGTCTATTATGTCAACAGCTAAACCAGTATGATGTTCACTTGAACCAGGCAGTTGTGAATAAGCTAAAGTCATGTTTTGCGCCTGTTCCAGTGAATAACCAGCATCGCGGTGGCGCTGGACAGATTGATCAAATAGGCTTTTTTGATACGCAATCGAACGATAACCAGAAACTAATGTAAAACGAAGCCCATTTTTCTCAGCCTCGGAAAACAACCTAGATAAGCTATCTACAATACTAGTATTAATCGTTTCTTTCCCAATTAAAAACCGTTCAAATTTGAGTTCTTCTTGAATAGGATGTTGCTGATTAACAACAATCAAATTTGGATTGTCTAAAGCACCGCTATTTGGAAAATTCATTCGTTGTTGCCTCCCTTATGAGCCTTTCAACTTCATCGAACTTGGCAAAATGATTAGCCCCATCAAAGCCTAAAAGCACCACAATATATCGCTTATGCTGATGTGTAATAACTGCAATAAGGTTCTGCTTCGCACGGTCAGTAAAGCCGGTTTTCAACCCTGCCCAAGTCATATCAGGTGAAGGATTAGCAATTTTGGGATTTCGATTTAACCAAATTTTATTTGCAATCACCATTTGCGCTTGTTGCGCTAATGATAAGACATCAGGAAATTGCAAAATAAGCTTCTTTGTCAATAATAGCAACGCATTGGCCGACATTTTTGTGACTTTTTTGTCGCTAACGTGCTGACTAATGAAAAATCCAGCAAGGTCCTCATCATCTAGACCAGTTGGATTACTAATGTCGCCATCAATTTTCATCGCCGCCAATAATAATTGTGTTTGATGACGCCAATTTGAAAAAGAACCAAATAAGGTCAGCATCAATTGAAGCGCTGGCTGATTTTCAGATATCAGCAAGATCATGTTGAGTAAATCAATGACCTCATAACCCTGTGGTACAGTCAATGGAATATCTGCCAAATCAGGGTTAGAACCCACTGCAGCAACATTTGCTGTGACTGGTAGAACTGAATGATAATCGAGCTGACCTTGTTGAATCGCTGACATCGTTTGATAAATAATAATTAGTTTTGCTAAAGAGGCTGTTGGCCATTTTAGATTGTCATTCTTACTGGCAATGACTTTGTCATCAGTGACTGAAAACACAACATAAGCTTGGGCCGAAGTCTCAATTGGTTCACTTATCATGTTTGACAGCATTCTTATAAATTGTGCCGGCACCCGTTGTGAAGTATTGAATACCTGAAACTTTTGGATTAGATAATTGAACTTGTTGACCCCAAATTACTGGATTAACAGCTGAGTCCTGGAACAAAATCTTCTCACCTAATTGTTCATCTTGATCACGAGCACTTCCCTTTTGGGCATCCGTCGATAACGCCTTTTTGATAGCGGCATCATAACTGGCATTTGACCATTTTCCATCATTATTTGGTGAAGAAGTTGTGAATAAATTCAAGAAAGTCGTCGGTTCAGCGTAATCACCATACCAATTGACATAGATAATATCGAAGTTTTGGTCAGTTTGATCATTTAATCTTTGCTTGAATGGCACAAATTTTTCTGAAATTGTTAAACCTGGTAATTTCTGCCATGAATCTTTCATAAAGTCTCCGACAAGCTTAGTTTGTGGTACATCAGCAGTCAGTTCTAATGTCAGATTTAATTTGGTTAATCCTTCCTCTTTCATACCTTCTGCAAATAACTGTTTAGCTTTTTCAAGATCGTAGCTGTAATCTTGTTTGGCTGTTGATGCGAAATCCTTATCACTAGCCGTTTTTGATAGTCCGGCGGGTGTCATACCTGTTGGTACTTTACCAACACTGTTATAAATTGAACTCAAGATTTCGGAACGGTTTGTTGCAAGGTTCAATGCTTGACGAATTTTCTGATTGTTCAACCCTTTAACCTTACCCGTCTGATTGTACTCAAAATATGATGTCGCTGCCAATGGAACAGCCTTGTAATCATTACGCTTGCTGTTGGCCGTTTGTAGTTCAGTCGTACTCAAAACAGCCAAATCTAAGCTACCACGTTTATATTCTTGAACAGCTGTTGCAGGATTTTTAATAACACTATAATCCACACCAGCGTTTTTGACACTTTTGGCGTTGTAATAATTTTTATTCGGAATTAACTTAAATGACGTGTTTGTACCATTCCAGCCAACAAATTTGTATGGTCCAGAATAAATTTGTTCACTTGATTTAGTACCAAGCTTCTTGCCTGCTTTCGTATTAAACGCCTCATTTTGTGGGTAAAAACTAGGAAATGACATGAGACTAGCAAATTGAGGCTGTGGCGAATCTAGTGTTACAACGACTGTTGAAGCATTCTTTGCAACGATGCCCAATGAATTGACATCTTTATCCGTTCCGGCACTGATTGTATCCGCATTTTTAATGCCAGAATAAATATACGCATACTGCGAGGCTGTTTTAGGATTAACCGTCCGACGCCAAGCATAAACGAAATCTTTAGCAGTCAATTTTGTACCATTCGACCATTTCAAGTTTTTACGTAAATGGAATGTCCATGTCAAACCATCTTTTGATGTGGTCCAGCTTTTTGCAAGACCTGCAATCGGTTTACCACTTGCGCTTTTACTTAACAAGCCCTCTTGTGTGTTCCCGGCAATTTCAAACGCATAAGTATCGGTCATTTTTGACAAATCCTGCGTCGTTAAGTCAGTGCTAATATAGGTTTTGATCGTTGCATCGCTTGAACTACCACTGGTTCCCCACACACCGGCAACTCGCGTTCCTGCCGCAATGACCACGATAGCACCAATGGTACCAAAAATGATTGTGTTCCGTTTTACCATATATATTTCTCATCTCTCTGTTATTTTCTCATCAAAGCGTTATTGAAATAAATATTTTTTTAATTAGCACTTTTTCATTTGAATATAACTTTTTTAATTTGATACTCAATATAATAGCATACGGTTTTTAAAACATTTTTGAAAAACATCTATATTATAACTAGTTTTTTGTGCATAGCGCACAAAAAACGATTACTTATTTTCTGAAAAGTAATCGTCAGCGATTAGAAGTGAATATACAATTTATTATTTTTCAAACACAATTGGATCAATAAAATCTGTTGATTTTACCTGTATTTTTTTAACTGTATTCTGACCACAATATAAGTACCTGTTTTCTACACCTATTTCTGTTTCAGTAGACATTGAAATAATGTTATAGCCAATAACATCACTGACAAAGTGTTGATGATGCTTTCGACAATCAATATGATACGCAGTTGAATCACTGACACAATTTAAAATTGTACCTGTTAAATAAGTAGTCGAAAAATGAATATGCCCAGAAAAAATACCTTTTACGTTACCCTTTTGACAAGCTTTTTGCAGCTCCAATCCATTTTGTAAGATACTAAACTTCATATTTTCTAACGATGATCCAAATGCTGGATGATGCATAAAGATTAATGCTGGTGTTTCTGGAGAAGTTTGCAAACTTGTTGACAACCACGCTAATTGTTGTTGATCCAGATATCCTTGTTCTAAATTTTCAAAAGTTGTGTCTAAAAAATAATTATCAACACCATTAATTTGCTGCTTGTAGTAGTACTTTTCTTTGACAGGCTCTGACAAATATCCATTATAAAATGCTTCTGTCCGATCATGATTTCCCAAGATTACGAAAATAGGTATTTGTAACTCTTCTTCTTGTCTTGAAATAATTTTTTTAAAGTTAGCATAATCTGATGCTTGACCTTCATGAATCAAATCACCAGTAATAACTGCATAATTTGGTTTTGTATCCATTTTTTTAACGTCGTCAAAAACCAATTGCAATTTATGATAAGGATCAATCTCTTGATTAAACGAGGGTTGTGAACCACTTGGTGTTAAATGTGTATCTGAAATGTGAATAATTGTTTGTTCGATCATGTTAATTTGCCTTTTTGTATTCTATGTTTTGTTTTGTATCGCAATCAAATAACAATATTTTATCAGCTACTAAAGACAGAAACACTGCGTCATCTATGTCAAAACGATTATTATTTGTTGTAACTTTAACCAACTTGTCCCCGTCAACTAGCATAATTAATTCTTGATAGCGCCCATAATCAACTGTTTTAGTAACAACTGCTGGAATAGCACTATCATTAATCGCACGCTCAGAAACGTTGATGTTTTCAGGACGGATTCCTATGAAGAGGTTAGATTGTGTAGGATTTATATGGCGTAAGCGATCGCTATCGCTGATTAATGAATGTCCAGCAAATTTGACTTTACCGTCAGTGTACTCTCCCAATAATGTATTAATTTGTGGTACGCCTACAAATTCTGCAACAAATAAATTGACAGGATGGTTGTATATTTCATCAGGAGTATCAATCATTTGAATAATGCCATCATTCATAATAGCGATTCTATCTCCTAACGACATTGCCTCAAGTTGATCATGGGTGACATATACAATTGTCTGATGGCTTTCATCATGCATACTTTGAATTTCATCACGCGCCTTTTCTCTTAGTTGAACGTCAATATTCGATAAGGGCTCATCAAGTAGAAAAATGTTACTCTTCTTCGCCATACCTCGTCCTAATGCGACACGCTGTTTTTGACCGCCAGAAAGTTGTCCTGGTAATCTATCCTGATAGTCAGTTAAATTCAAAGTAGCTAATATTTTATTCAAGCGAACCTCACGTTCTGCTTTAGGAACTTTATGAACTTTCAAAGCATATTCCAAATTTTGATAAACTGTCATATTGGGATATAACGCGTAATCTTGAAACACCATTGCAAAATTATTTTCAAATTGATCTGCTTGTTTAATATCTTTCCCATTAATCAGAATACTACCGCTGGTAACTTGTTCTAATCCTGCCATGAGGCGAAGTGTGGTAGACTTTCCACAACCAGAAGGGCCTAATAGCACTAAAAATTCCCCCTCTTGAACAACTAAATTTAGTTCATTTATGACAGTCGTTTTTTTAAAACGTTTTGTTACATTGTTTAATTGAATTGCTTGATTAGTTGACATAATTATTTTCCTACTTCAATCCTGAATTACTAATACTGTTTAAAATATACCTTTGGAAAACCATGTAAATCAGTAACGGCACAATAATGATGATCGTTGATAATGCCATTGCTAATGGAAAATTAGTGCCACCCTCACTGGATATATAATTTTGTAAAGCTAAAGGTAGTGTGAAACTATTTTTATCCTTTAAAATCAGTGTTGGCCAAACATATTCATTCCACGAGTTAATAAAGAATATGGCACCAATACTAATAATACTTGGTCGAATAATTGGTATGACAATATCCTTCAAAATTTTATAAGCAGGAATATGATCAACCTTTAACGCCTCAGTTAAACTGATCGGAATTTTGTCCATAGCGTTTAAAAATAACATAATTCCTGTCGCATCAGCCAGTTGTGGTAAGGCAACACCAAATGCCGTATTTAATAAATTCATTTTTGAAATCACAAGATAATTCGGAATCATGACAACGGTAAATGGCACAAATATGGTTGAAACAAAAATTAAATATAACCATTTTTTACCCGAAAAAGAAAAATATTTAAATGCATAGGCTGACAACAGACCGGTTATAATTTTTCCTAAAGTCACCAGCGTCGCCATAAAAAAAGTATTCCAAATTATCGATATTAAATGAACTTGTTTGGAAAGTGTTTTATAGTTCGCTAATGTCCAGTGATCCGGAATTATTTGTAGCATCGAATGATAAGAATCTTGCAACGATTTAAATGAATTGGAGACCATAAATATCACAGGCAAAATGAGAATTATCGATATTATAATCAGCAATACATGCCATAAATTATTTTTGGTTTTAAGCATATTTTTTTGATTTTCCCTCCACAAATCTCATTTCAATGTATAACAAAACGAGAAAAACCATAAACGTTAAAATTGCTAATGCAGAGGCATTTCCAGTTTTATATAGCACGAAAGCATTCAAATACGTATGATATAAGATATTGGATGAGCCATAGTACGGTCCACCCTGCGTAATAACGCTTATTGGTGTGAACACATATTGTAGACCTTGCACAATTGTTAAAATTAAAACGTATAACGCAATACTCTTATTGAGTGGCAAAACAATATTCCAGATAACACGCCACTTTGGTATACGATCAATCTTAGCCGCATCAATTAAATTTTTGGGAATAGCACCTAATCCCGTTAGCAATAGCACAAAATTGTAACCAAATACTTTCCAATTGGTAATCAAACAAACGATTACAATCGCCATTCCACCAGAATTTGTCCAATTTGGAATCGACAACCCAATCATTTTCATAACATCAGCTAATGGACCCGAAACAGGATTCATTATCCAAGAAAACAACATAGCACCAACAACTAACGAAAATATACTTGGTATAAAGAAAATAACTTTATAAGGCCCTTTCATCTTACCAATAAAAAATTGAACGATAATCGCAATGAAGTATGGCACTATGAAATTTAATATCAATAAAAGTATGATATAAAAAAACGTGTTCATGAGAACTTTGCGATTCACTGCATCCGTAAAAATCGTAATATAGTTTTCAAGTCCGACAAAATTTTTGTTTGGTGCAATCAAATTCCAATCAAAAAAGCTTAAATAAAATGTGTAAATGATAGGAATAATCATAAAAACCAACAATATTACTACTGTTGGTAACAGATACACAGTTGTGAGTAGTTTGTTCTTTTGATTATTGTTGTGCATTTATTTTTTCCTGTGCGTCTTTCAAAGTCGTTTTAACATCACTTCCTGATAGAATTTTATCCCTAGCATCAATCATAGTTTGTTCTGCATCAAGACCATTTTTAGGAAACGATGTCCACGCAACTGCTGTTGTCAATTGACTGCTAGCAGGTTTCAGCATTGGATTATCAGTCAAATATGACTTAAATGCTGTCGATTTTAATGCACTCTTAGTGGGTGGAAGATAACCCGTGCCTTTGCTCCATGTCACTAGGGAACTATTTTTATACATATATTTTTCAAAAGTCCAAGCAGCTTTTTGTTGCACAGATGATTGAGCGGTAATTGCCAGCATAGATCCGCCTACAGGAACAACTGACTTATGTCCTTCGAAATGCGGTGCCACAGTAGCTGCAACATCAAAATTAACACTCTGTTTAATATGAGACGCTTGCGCCACCGTTGTGTATGCAATCGCAACTTTTCCATTAACAAAATCATCAACATCTTGTGCCCATGGTGTATGTAAAGCTGTTTTATCTTTGTTTACCATATCTTGATAAAACTGATAGGCTTTAATACCCGCTTTGCTGGCAAATGAAGCTTTCCCATTTTTTTCGACTTTACCACCATTGCTAAGAATTAACGATTGTTGTGCCCATGTATCTCCAGGTTCCTGAATATAGAGACCATAGTTACCACTAGCAGATTTGATTTTTTTCGCTGCAGCACTTACGCCTTCCCAGGTTGTCAGGGATTTAGGATCCACGCCATATTTGTTGAGCATCGTCTTGTTATAATAAAGTATTGGCGTGCTGAGAGAGTAAGGTAAGCCAACCAAGTTACCTTTGCTATCTTTTGCAAAAGATAGTGTATGTTTAGAAAATGTTGTATTAATAAAAGTTTTTTTTGCATCAAATTTTTTTTGTGCACTTGTCGGTGTTAAATATTTAAAATTATCCGCAAAATAATTCGTATAAGCCCAACCCACTTGAACAATATCTGGCACTTTTCCTGACGCCTGGGCGGATTGTAGGTTTTGCATCAAACCTTGATACATATTTGGATTATATTTAGCTGTAACTTTAATATATTTGTGCGTTTTGTTAAAATCTTTGACAAGGGTGTCAACTGAAGCACCACCTTGCGTCTGAGCATTCACATGCCAATATGATATTTTGACAGCTTTTTTCTACCAGAAGTCAAGTGTTTCAATGCATTTAGCTTCTTTTTCTTATGATGCAATTGATAATAAAGTACTACTGAAATAAGCCGATGTCTTCACATTGGTTTTGCAAAATGTTAGGCTTATA
>NZ_VJYC01000008.1:0-84805 GCF_030400235.1 Leuconostoc sp. UCMA20149 | reverse complement strand
TGTAAGCGTGGCGACACGTTTCGAGGGTTCGAATCCCTTCCTCTCCATCATGGACGCTTAGCTCAGCTGGGAGAGCACCTGCCTTACAAGCAGGGGGTCACAGGTTCGATCCCTGTAGCGTCCATTGGTCGCATGGTCTAGCTGGTTAGGACGCCTGCCTGTCACGCAGGAGATCGCGGGTTCGAGCCCCGCTGTGACCGCTACAAGTTTTAAAAAGACATGTACAATTTTCAGTGTAAAGTAAGGCGCAATTCCTTACCATGTTATTTCGGCCTTGAGTCGATATATATTTTATTTAGTATTAGGGATATAGTTAAACGGTAGAATAGCGGTCTCCAAAACCGTTGATGGGGGTTCGATTCCCTCTATCCCTGCCATGGCGGTAGTGGTGAAGTGGTTAACACACTGGTTTGTGGATCCAGCATGCGAGGGTTCGATCCCCTTCTACCGCCCTAAGCTTTAGGGCTTTATCATATGCCGCTGTGGCGGAATTGGCAGACGCGCTGGACTCAAAATCCAGTGGTGGCAACACCGTGTGGGTTCGACTCCCACCGGCGGCATTATTAAACAACCTTTCAGGTTGTTTTTTTTTATATTTCATGTATAATTAGTACCTGTAGTACTGTGAATAAATATGATTTTTGCGAAATATTGTCCGCAAGTTCTTTATATTGAAGCAAACGTTATCTGCGGAAACAGGGGCGATTGCTTTTTTTGTGCTCATAGGTTACTTTTTCAAGCCACATAGCTTGATTTGTAATCAAACAGTAATGTAAACACGGTAAATAATTAATGAGGTGATAAGTGTGGCAGGACATTTAGTTAAGTACGGTAAGCACCGTACTCGTCGGTCTTATGCAAGTATCAAAGAGGTCTTAGATGTACCAAATTTGATTGAAATTCAAACGGCATCATATCAATGGTTCTTAGATGATGGTATCAAAGAAATGTTTGGAGACATCATGCCAATCGATGATTTCCAAGGAACATTATCATTGGAATATGTTGATTATCAGTTGATGGAACCCAAATATAACATTGATGAAGCACGTGAACATGATGCTAACTACTCAGCACCATTACACGTAACTTTGCGTTTGACTAACCATGAAACTGGTGAAATCAAGTCTCAAGATGTTTTCTTTGGTGATTTTCCATTGATGACGGAGCAAGGAACGTTCATTATCAACGGTGCTGAACGTGTTATTGTTTCTCAATTAGTGCGTTCACCAGGTATCTATTACAATCAAGAAACAGATAAAAATGGTCGTCCTCATTATGGCACAACCGTCATTCCTAACCGTGGTGCATGGTTAGAATATGAAACTGATGCAAAAGGTATTGCAAACGTTCGTATTGATCGTACACGTAAATTGCTCATGACTGAGTTGGTTCGCGCGTTGGGATTTGGCTCTGATTCTGATATTATTGATATTTTTTCAGATCAGTATGATGCTTTGAATATGACTTTGGAAAAAGACGTTCACAAAGACATGTCTGATTCTCGTGTCGAAGAATCTTTGAAAGATATCTATGAACGCTTGCGTCCTGGTGAACCCAAAACGGCAGATTCATCACGTGCGTTGTTGGTTGCACGTTTCTTTGATCCAAAACGTTATGATTTAGCATCTGTTGGTCGTTACAAAATCAACAAAAAGTTGTCTTTGAAGACACGCTTGTTAAATCAGACATTAGCAGAGACTTTGGCTGATCCTGATTCAGGTGAAATTATTGCCGAAAAAGGAACCTTAGTTGACAAGTCAGTGATGGCTAAATTATCACCATTTTTGGATCGTGATGATTTCAAGACAACAACTTATACACCTTCTGGTGATGCTGTTCTTGAAGAACCTGTAACATTACAAAAGATTAAAATTGAAGCACCTGAAAATCCTGATAAGACGCTGCTGTTGATCGGAAACGGTCATATTGATGAACATGATCGTACAGTTCGTCCAGCCGACATTTTGGCTGGCATGAACTACTTCTTGAACTTACAAGAAGGTGTTGGATCAGTCGATGATATTGATCATCTTGGAAATCGTCGTATTCGATCAGTTGGAGAATTACTACAAAACCAATTCCGTATTGGATTAACACGTATGGAACGTGTTGTACGCGAACGTATGTCAATTCAAGACGCCAATACAGTTACGCCGCAACAATTGATTAATATTCGTCCTGTTGTTGCTGCTGTTAAGGAATTTTTTGGTTCTTCACAGTTGTCACAGTTTATGGATCAAACCAACCCACTGGGTGAAATGAACCATAAGCGTCGTTTGTCAGCTCTTGGACCAGGTGGTTTGACACGTGATCGTGCCGGTGTTGAAGTCCGAGATGTTCATTACACGCACTATGGCCGAATTGACCCAATTGAAACACCTGAAGGTCCTAACATTGGTTTGATTAACTCACTGGCTACTTATGGCCGTATTAACAAGTATGGTTTTGTTGAAACACCATACCGTCGTGTTGATTGGACAACTCACAAAGTTACCGACAAAATTGACTATTTGACGGCTGATGAAGAAGATAATTACATTGTTGCACAAGCCAACTCACCATTGAATGAAGATGGTAGCTTTGTACACAATACGGTTATGGCGCGTTTTGGTGAAGAAAACATTGAAACACCAATTGATCGCATTGATTACATGGACGTTTCGCCTAAACAAGTTGTTTCCGTTGGAACAGCTGCAATTCCTTTCTTGGAAAACGATGATTCCAACCGTGCTTTGATGGGTGCCAACATGCAACGTCAAGCTGTACCATTGCTTGATCCACATGCGCCACTTGTTGGTACAGGTATTGAATACAAGGCCGCGCACGATTCAGGTGTTGCTATGATTTCTCGTGCAGCTGGTGAAGTTGAATATGTTGATGGACGTCAAATTCGTGTGCGTCGTGAAGATGGACAACTTGACACCTATGAATTGATGAAGTTCCGTCGTTCAAATGGTGGTAAAAACTATAACCAAAAGCCAATTGTTCATGCTGGTGAGCACGTTGAAGCTGATGAAGTTTTGGCTGATGGTCCATCAATGGAACAAGGAGAGTTAGCTTTGGGTCAAAACCCACTGATTGCTTTCATGACTTGGCAAGGTTACAACTTCGAAGATGCTATCGTTTTGAATGAACGTTTGGTTCGCGAAGATGTTTATACATCAATTCATATTGAAGAATATGACTCAGAAGCGCGTGACACAAAACTTGGACCGGAAGAAATGACACGCGAAATTCCTAATACTGGTGAAGACCAGTTGAAGGATTTGGATGCTGATGGTATTATTCGTGTCGGTGCTGAAGTTCATGATGGTGATATTTTGGTTGGTAAAGTGACACCAAAGGGTGTCACAGAATTATCTGCCGAAGAACGCTTGCTTCATGCTATCTTTGGAGAAAAAGCACGTGAAGTGCGTGATACATCATTACGTGTCCCTCACGGTGGCGGTGGTGTTGTTCAAAACGTACGTATTTATACACCAGAAAATGGTGATGAGTTAGCACCAGGTGTTAATATGATGGTACGTGTCTACATTGCTCAGAAGCGTAAGATTCAAGTTGGTGATAAAATGGCTGGCCGTCATGGAAACAAAGGAACTGTTTCTGTGGTTGTCCCTGAAGAAGATATGCCATACATGCCAGATGGCACACCAATTGACATTTTGCTCTCACCAATGGGCGTGCCTTCACGTATGAACATTGGGCAAGTTTTGGAACTTCACTTAGGATTTGCTGCAAAACAACTTGGTATTCACGTTGCCTCACCTGTCTTTGACGGTGCTAGTGATGATGAAATTGAAGCCGCATTACGCGAAGCCGGCTTGCCACAAGATGGTAAATCAGTTGTTTATGATGGCCGTACGGGTGAAGCATTCGACAAACGTGTTGGCGTTGGTGTCATGCACTATATGAAGTTAGCCCACATGGTCGACGATAAGATACACGCGCGTTCTATTGGACCATACTCGCTTGTTACGCAACAGCCTTTGGGTGGTAAAGCGCAATTTGGTGGACAGCGTTTCGGTGAAATGGAAGTTTGGGCATTGGAAGCTTATGGTGCTGCTTATACCTTGCAAGAAATCTTGACATACAAGTCAGATGATGTTGCTGGACGTGTTAAAGTTTATGAGTCAATCATCAAGGGTGAACCAATTCCACGCCCTGGTGTGCCAGAATCATTCCGTGTCTTGGTAAAAGAATTGCAAGCACTTGGTCTAGACATGCAGGTCTTGGATGGATCGGGCGATGAAGTAGAATTGCGTCAAATGGATGAAGATGATTCGATTTTACCAGTTGATGCACTTGAAAAATTGGCTCGTACAAATCCAGATTTGTTAAATAAAGAAGACGAAGAAGTTGCAGCAGCCTTTTCTAAGGTTGAAGCACAAGATACAGCTGCATCAGACGGCAATAATTAAGAAAGGTAACAGCAAATAGATGGCAATCGATGTTAACAAGTTTGAAAGTATGCAAATCGGTTTGGCATCACCAGATAAGATTCGTTCATGGTCTTATGGTGAAGTAAAAAAGCCAGAAACGATTAATTATCGAACATTAAAGCCTGAAAAAGACGGTTTGTTCGATGAACGCATTTTCGGACCTACAAAAGATTATGAATGTGCCTGTGGTAAATACAAGCGAATCCGATATAAAGGTATCGTCTGCGACCGTTGTGGTGTTGAAGTAACATCATCAAAAGTACGTCGCGAGCGTATGGGTCACATCGAATTGGCTGCACCTGTTACACATATTTGGTATTTCAAAGGTATTCCTTCACGAATGGGTCTTGTTTTGGATATGTCACCTCGTTCACTTGAAGAAATTATCTACTTTGCGTCATACGTTGTCATTGAACCTGGTGATGCACCAGTTGAGAAGAAGCAAATGGTGACGGAACGCGAATACCGCCAATTGAAAAAAGAATATGGTGCTGGCTTTAAGGCTGGTATGGGTGCGGAAGCAATTAAAGAATTGTTGGCTAATGTTGATTTAGCTGGCGAAGCTGATGAGTTGAAGCGCGAATTGCAAGAAGCTACTGGTCAAAAACGTGTACGCGCTGTACGTCGTTTGGACATTGTTGAAGCGTTCTTACAATCTGACAATAAGCCTGAATGGATGGTAATGGACGTTGTGCCTGTTATCCCACCAGACTTGCGTCCAATGGTCCAATTGGAAGGTGGTCGTTTTGCGACTTCTGATTTGAATGATTTGTATCGCCGTGTGATTAACCGCAACAATCGTTTGAAGCGTTTGTTGGACTTAAATGCCCCAGGTATTATTGTTCAAAACGAAAAGCGTATGTTACAAGAAGCTGTTGACGCCTTGATTGATAATGGTCGTCGTGGTCGTCCAGTGGCTGGTCCTGGTAACCGTCCATTGAAATCACTTTCACACATGCTAAAAGGTAAGCAAGGTCGTTTCCGTCAAAACTTGCTTGGTAAGCGTGTCGATTATTCTGGTCGTTCAGTTATTGATGTTGGACCTTTCTTGAAGATGAACCAAATGGGATTGCCTGTACCAATGGCAATCGAATTGTTCCGTCCATTTATCATGAAAGAATTAACAACACGTAAGTTGGCTGGTAACGTCAAATCTGCTAAGCGTAAGATTGATAAAGCTGACGGCGATGTCATGGATGTTTTGGAAGATGTTATTAAAGAACACCCTGTTTTGTTAAACCGTGCACCTACGTTGCACCGTTTAGGCATTCAAGCGTTTGAGCCAGTGTTAGTTTCAGGTAAAGCAATGCGTTTGCATCCGCTGGTTACTGAAGCCTATAACGCAGACTTTGATGGTGATCAGATGGCGATTCACGTGCCATTATCTGATGAAGCACAAGCTGAAGCACGTTTACTAATGCTTGCCGCTGGGCACATTTTGGCACCAAAAGATGGAAAGCCAATCGTTGCGCCATCACAGGACATGGTTATTGGTAACTATTACCTAACTACTGAGGAAGCTGGTCGCGAAGGCGAAGGGATGATTTTCTCAAGTGTTGATGAAGCACGCATTGCTTTTGCAAGTAAAGTTGTTCATTATCATACACGTGTTGGAATCCAAACGTCTTCATTCCCAGCTGAAAAGCCATTTACAGACGAACAACGTTCTAAAGTAATGGTTACATCAGTTGGAAAGCTAATTTTTAATGAAATTTTACCAACTGATTTTCCGTTTATCAACGAACCATCTGAGGATAACTTTAAGGGCGTCGATGATCGTTTCTTCATTGAGTCAGGTGAAGATATTCATGATTATCTAGCAGAAACGCCAATCATTGGTGCTTTCAAAAAAGGATTCTTATCAGATATTATTGCTGAAGTTTACAAGCGCTACAAAGTGACGGAAACGTCACTGTTACTGGATCGCATGAAAGACTTAGGCTATGAAAAGTCAACTGAATCTGGTTTGACAGTTGCTATGACTGATGTGACAGATTTGAAAGAAAAGCCTGCTATTCTTGAAGATGCGCATAACCAAGTTGCTACTGTAACCAAGCAATTCCGTCGAGGACTGATTACGGATGCTGAGCGCTACCAACGAGTTACTGAAATTTGGACAAAAGCCAAGGATATCATTCAAGATAAGCTGATTGAATCATTTGAACCAACTAATCCAATTTTCATGATGCAAGACTCAGGTGCTCGTGGTAACATTTCAAACTTCGTTCAATTGGCTGGTATGCGTGGTCTGATGGCCGGACCTGGTGGTAAAATTATTGAATTGCCAGTTACAGCTAACTTCCGTGAAGGTTTGACAGTGATGGAAATGTTTATTTCTACTCACGGGGCCCGAAAGGGAATGTCAGATACAGCCTTGAAGACGGCTAACTCAGGATACTTGACGCGTCGACTAGTTGATGTTGCGCAAGATGTTATTGTTCGTGAATTCGACAATGATTCTGATCGTGGTGTTGCCGTTAAAGCAATCATGGATGGCACATCAGTTGTTGAACCACTTTACGATCGTATTTTGGGACGTTATGCAATGAAGTCAGTGTTTGATCCAGAAACTGGTGAAAAGATTGTTTCTCGTAATGAAATGATTGATGAAGATGTTGCCAAAGCGATTGTCAATGCTGGCATTGAAGAAGTAACGATTCGTTCTGTCTTTACGTCAACAACAGAGCACGGTGTTTCAGTACTCGACTATGGTCGTAACTTAGCATCTGGTGAAGAAGTTGAAGTGGGTGAAGCTGTTGGAACTGTTGCTGCACAATCAATTGGTGAACCAGGTACGCAATTGACAATGCGTAACTTCCATACAGGTGGTGTTGCCGGTGGTAATGATATTACGCAAGGTTTGCCTCGTGTCCAAGAAATTGTTGAAGCACGTATTCCTAAGGGACGTGCAGAAATTTCTGAAGTGACTGGTGTTGTGACTGCAATTGAAGAAAACCCAGCAGAACGTACGAAAGCTGTCACTATTGAAGGTGAAACGGATACGCGTACGTATACTTTGCCGCTCACTGCACGCATGCGTTTTGCAGAAGGTGACGAGATCCAACGTGGTGATGCTATTAATGAAGGACCAATTGATCCTAAGGAATTATTAGCTGTTACAGATACGTTAACAACAGAATCATACATGTTAACAGAAATTCAAAAAGTTTACCGTTTACAAGGTATTGAAGTTTCGGATAAGCATATTGAAGTTATGATTCGTCAAATGTTGCGTAAAGTGCGTGTGATGGATCCGGGCGAAACAGACTTATTGCCAGGAACATTGATGGATATTGCTGATTTCAAGCGCGCTAATGAACCAGCATTGTTTGAAGGTCTTGTGCCGGCAACTGCTCGTCCAGTTTTGCTTGGTATTACTAAGGCTGCGTTAGAAACAAATTCATTCTTGTCAGCTGCGTCATTCCAAGAAACAACACGTGTCTTGACTGATGCTGCTATTCGTGGTAAAAATGATCCACTAGTTGGTTTGAAAGAAAACGTTATTATTGGAAAGATCATTCCTGCCGGAACGGGTATGGCGGAATATCGTAAGATTAAGAGTAAGGTTGTTGGTGATGTTATCGCACAACCTGAACTTGAGACAGAAGATACACCCGACATTCCAAAATTAGATGATGTCGCTAAGGCATTTGAAGATTAATAGTGATGACTACAAAGCCGCTCATTTTTCGAATGAGCGGTTTTTTTGATTTAAAGAAAATAAAATCAACAGGCGAATGTGCACGTTATGCCAAAAATGATGTCGATTATGCCAAAAGGGTATGTGTTTTCAGTTGTTTAAGATAAACTAATTATTGTTCTGCAGAACGATGTTTGAAAAGTTATACGCAATCTATCATAATTGCGTATAATTGAATTATGCATAATTTAAATTACGAACAAATGAACGGATTGGCATTGGCTTATATTGGAGATGCAATTTATGAATTAGAAGTGCGACAACATTTGTTAGCAATGGGTTTGACAAAGGTAAATGATCTTCAAAAAAGAAGTAAACATTACGTGTCGGCTAAAGCCCACGCAGCAATTTTTCAACGCATGTCAGACGATCAAATTCTTTTCGAAGATGAACTAATCTACTTTAAGCGTGGTCGAAACGCCAAATCACACACGAAAGCAAAAAATACTGATGTCGTTACCTATAGAATTTCGACAGGCATTGAAGCATTGTTTGGTTATTTATATTTGTCTAACCGTCAAAAACGATTGCAAACGTTAATGGCATGGATCTTTGACGAAATTGAAACTGGGAGAATAAAGAAATGAAACGTGATGAAGCAGGTGAATTCATTTATGGTCATCATGCCAGTGTTGAAGCACTAAAAAGCAAACAAGAAATCAACAAAGTTTGGGTACAAACTGGCCTGCAAGATAAAATGCGCAATGAAGTTTTGCAGTTTGCAAAAAAAAGGGGATTAGTTGTTCAGCAAGCCCCTAAATCGAAATTAGATGAATTAACTGATGGCGGGAACCATCAAGGTGTTGTGCTGAGTGTTGCCGCTTTTGAGTATGCCTCAATTGATGATTTATTTGATCGAGCCAGTCAACAAGATGAAGAGCCATTTTTTTTGATTTTAGATGGTATTGAGGATCCACATAATTTAGGATCAATTTTAAGAACGGCCGACGCTGCTGGCGTCCACGGTATTATCATTCCTAAACGTCGCGCGGTTCAACTGACCGCGACAGTGGCCAAAACATCCACGGGTGCTATCGAACACGTGCCAGTCGCTCGTGTGACTAATTTGGCAGCAGTTGTCGAGTCACTCAAAAAGCGTGGCGTCTGGATATTTGGTACCGACATGTCTGGTGAAGATTATCGTCGCTTGGATGCCAAGGGAGCCACGGCTTTAATCATTGGCAACGAGGGGAAGGGCATTTCGCCACTTTTGAAGAAAAAGGTGGATGGTATGTTAACAATTCCAATGATTGGGCATGTTCAGAGTTTAAATGCCAGTGTTGCAGCTAGTTTATTGATATATCAAGGATATAATTCACGTCATCCGTTATAATACGCATACCAAATAAACAGAATAGCACGATGATATCTATCTTATATTCTGTTAATGTATGCGACAAACGGGAGCATAATATTGACGAAAGATAGGCTGTTAGCCACAGTAATTGCGGCAAAAAAAGGACATGATTGTGCATACAGTGTGCTAATAAAACATTTAAAACCTGCTATTTTTAACGTTCATAAGCGAAAAATAAGTGGGCATATTAAAAAGGATGATTGGTATTCCGAGGGACTTGAAATACTAATGAAGTGTGTGAAACGGTATGAAGTAGCATGCCCACGTGCAAAATTTTCGACTTACTTTATTACTGCGCTATCAAATCGAGCTATTGATTTGTTGCGACATCATAACACTGAAAAAGCACAGTTTTGTCAAAAGATGATTTGGGTCGATGATGATGAAAAACCCATAGATATTGCTACAGACACGTATAATCCAGAAGTTATTGTTGGTTTACGAGAGTCTATTAACCAATTAAGTTTAGCAAAATCGACTTCATTCAAGCATGCAGTCCTACAAATGATAGGTGCTTTGAAATACGATATTGCTGAGAGTGATAAACGGCGGTTTGAACAAATGCAATATCGTCTCAAAAAAATGATAGAAGCTGGTGTGAAATAATGAAAAAAGCCTTGTAACGTGATTATTATTCACGCTACAAGGCTTTTTGAGTGTAGGAGTTTTAAGGTGTTGGACGGCCAGTATTATCTGTTTTTGTCAACAAATACTCTTGAATTAGTGAAACAACTTCACTATTTTCCGGTAAGCTTGAATGTTGGGCATCACTGCCAGAAACAGTGATTTGGGTATAGGCTTTAACATGTTTTTGAAAGATGTATTTTCCAGCGATGACACTTTGTACAGGCACAATACCGTCGTCTGTATAATCTTCTGTGCCGGCAATTGAGTAAACCGACAATCCTTTGGGCAAGTTTTTACTCTTGTTGATATAATCAGTTAACATCACTGTCCGACGAGCCAACGTCACTTCAGAAAAATTATAAGGCGTGCCTAACGTCATGAGCGTTGTCATGTTAAAATTGTCAGAGCTATAATAGTTTTCCAAAAATCCAGTCCAAATCAAACCGCCGTTGGAATGCCCGATTGCTTGAAAATTTCTAAAATGATAACGTTCTTGCAAATCGGTCATGGCTGTGTTTAGCCAACGATATTGTTTTTTGATATTATCATATCCATCTCGATTGTTTTGAAAACCAATGACGATAAATGGTTGTTCATCATTAGCTCTAATATGCCCTGAGTATACTAATTTGCCATCAGTATTGACTTGGACCTTTAAAATGCTGTGCGTTGATTTAGGATTATTTAATTTACTTAGTAAATTATCAAACCGATTAATTGTGGCGCTAGATCCGGGAATAAAAATAATCGGTGCCATTCGAGAGTTTTGAATTTTTGCTTGATTATTATTAGTATGTGTTACCCAATCGTGACCAAAAAAACCAATGATAGCCATGAGTAACAAACTTAATATGATAATTACTTTATTTCTCATAGCTGACCTCGGATGTTTCTATGACAATAAATGGTCTGTAAATAACAACGGATAGTGCAAAAATGATAACGACAATTAGCAATGACCAACTGTCATTACTCCCCAAGAAAGAAACGAGTGTGCTTGGTGTCGTGTTGGGTGTTGAAAGTGTTGCTGGCTTAATGAGATGGGTCACAATAGCGGTATAACCGATTAATGTGCCAAGTAGGCTTGTCAAAATCATGGGGACAAGCATTAACGGTCGTAAAAATATTGGTAAGCCAAAGTATAACAGCTGATTACTATTGAATAAGCTAGGTAGGAGTGACAGCATACCTAAATGCTGTTGCTTTTTTCTAATGGAGAATAGGAGAATAAAGCTGATTGCTAATGTGCTGCCAACACCACCAAATAAAGAAAAAGCTGTGTAGACACTATAAAGGTTAGTTGGATAAGGCAGTGTAGCATTTGTGTTTGTCAAAATTGTATCTAAATTTTTAATGACAGCATTAATAGTGCTGGGATTATTAATTAATTCACGCGGCAAACCAATTCCTAGCCACCACAGTAGTGGCGCCACTACGCTAATAATCACCAGACCAATGAAGGTTGTAAAAAAATTGTTAGATAACAAGGTATTCAATGCAGATCGAACCACGCTGCGTTGAATAGCAAAATGTAAAGCAACATCAATTAGTAAAATCAGGGCAGCCCAAATCAAAAATCTGACAGCAAACGGTTGCGGATTATCACCGCTGACAAATTTTTGATAAAAATAGAAACTTTCACAACTAATGAAAGACAGCAGAATGACTAACAAATACTGTGAAGTATCATAAGTTGGTGTTTGGCCTTTACCTAAAAATAAAAAATAAGTGCCTAAAAAATTAGTGAGGGTGGGTAAGGTCGTTTGCGTTACTTTCCGAACCGACAAATAGCGTTTGGTAAAAGTTGCTGATAGAATCATCAGAACAAATACTTCTAACAAGGAGAGCATTTCTTGTAATTGGAAAATAGCAGGTATTCTTAATCGCCAATCAAATAGTGTTACGAACAACGCATTTGGTGACAAGATGAGCTGCGAGATAAGTCGTGCGTAGACACAAACTGCCAGAAGAGGGAGTGTCTGTTTCATGGCGAAGAGCGTGGTACTAATCATCCTATTTTTAAGGACGAAGTTATCTAGTTTCGTAGTGATATCGATTGTTTTTTTTATCATGTTGCTCCAGTATTGAAACACAATATTAACATTTTGAAATATATGTGTTATAATTAGTTCTATTATGTCGTTGTAACTGTATTTTTTTGTTACTTCGATTATACATTAATCCATTCAGATGGGGGTATTTTGAATGATAAAACAGTTCTTTCAGCGTCCAATAGTTAATTTCATTGGTCGTACACTCTTTTATTTCATCATCATTTTGGTATTATTATACCTTTATGGTTATTCAGGTGTTGGTGAGGGGCACTTTATCTATAACGAGTTTTAAATGGGGGAATTAACATGATTAGTAACGTGATTAATCAAATTGATGCAATTGCGCAAAACACCGGTGACTTGATTGCATACGATGAATTAGGACGTACACACACATATGCGCAGCTAAAGTCAGGATCAGACAGTCTGGCGGCTCATATTGATAGCCTTAATTTACCAACTGGAGCGCCAATTATGGTTTATGGCGGGCAACAGTTTGAGATGATTGCTAGCTTTTTAGGTAGTACCAAGTCAGGACACGCTTATATTCCAGTTGACAAGAGTTCTGCTGATGAGCGTCTAACCGACATATTAGAGATTGGCAAGCCAGCGCTTGTGATTGCTGTTGATGAGTTGCCGATTGAGATTACTTCAGTGCCGGTGATTGATCCAAAAGCACTTACCAGTATTTTTGACAATGAAACGTCTTATCAAATAACACATCCAGTTGAGGGTGACGATAATTTCTATATCATATTCACATCTGGTACAACAGGTAAACCGAAGGGCGTTCAGATCTCACATCGTAACCTAATTAGTTTTGCAGATTGGATGTTGAGCGATGACTTCAATTGGCCAGAAAAAAGCCAAGTTTTGTCACAGCCACCTTACTCATTTGACCTATCTGTTATGGATTGGGCACCAGCACTATTGTCTAGCAGCACACTAAAAGCGCTGCCAAAAGAAACGGCAGATGATTTCAAAACATTATTTGGAACATTGCCTAAATTGGACCTCAATATTTGGGTTTCGACACCATCGTTTGCTGATGTCGCTTTGCTGGATCCTAATTTTACTCAAGAAAATTTGCCACAGTTGACGCATTTTCTTTTCTGTGGTGAAGTGCTGACGAGTACAACTGCTCAAAAGTTACTATCACGATTTCCAAATGCAACAGTATATAACACCTATGGTCCAACAGAAGCGACGGTAGCGGTTTCTGGTTTGCCAATTACCGAAGCGGTTATTGCAACTAACGACAAGATGCCAATCGGCTACGTCAAATCAGATACAACAATCAAAATTCAGGATCCCGATGGGCAAGACGTGCCAGCCGGAGAAACTGGCGAAATTGTAATTTGTGGACCTTCTGTTTCAAAGGGATACCTTAATAATCCTGAAAAAACGGCACAAGCTTTTAAACAAATTGATGGACATCAGGCTTATAAAACTGGTGATTTGGCAACCATGGATTCTTCTGGATTGTTGCATTATCGTGGTAGAAGTGATTTTCAAATAAAGTTGCATGGTTTCAGAATTGAACTAGAAGAGGTTGCACAACAGTTGCAACAGAGTCACTTTGTGGCACAAGCAGCAGCAGTACCACGCTATGATGACGAAGGAAAAGTGAAACAATTGCTAGCCGTCATTGTTGCTAGCGACAACTCATTTGAAAAGCCTATGCAATTAACCAATGCCATTAAAGACGAATTGAAAGACATTATGATGCCTTATATGGTACCTGGTCGTTTTATCTATCGAGAAGCGATGCCGCTCACACCCAACGGCAAAATTGATTTAAAAGGATTGATTGCTGAGGTGAATGGGGATGCTTAATTTACAACCTTATGCTGATCCAAAATATTTTATTATTTTGTTACTGGCATTATTGCCCTTGGCTATCGGCTTGTACTTTGGCAAGCGTTTTGCCTGGTATGAAGTAATAGTCTCAGTTGTCTTTATCTTTTTGATGTTTGATGGGCATAAGTATCATGAAGGATTCGCCTTAATTGGTTATATGATCTGGCAATGGTTACTAGTCTGGGCTTATACGATATATCGTAAAAAAGCTAACAATAGCTGGGTATTTTATGGCGCAACAGTCTTGGCGATTGTGCCACTGGCACTCGTAAAAATTGCTCCTGCTGCACATTGGACACATGTTACGACGCTGCTTGGTTTTATGGGAATTTCATATTTAACTTTCCGATCAGTTGCCATGATTATGGAAACGCGAGATGGGACTATTAAAGCGTTTAACCCTTGGCTGTTCCTGCGCTTCATGCTTTTCTTACCAACAATATCATCCGGACCGATTGATCGATATCGTCGTTTTGTGAAAGATATTGAAAGTGTACCGGCGCGAGAAAAATACTTAGACATGCTTGGAAAAGCTGTTCACTTTTTCTTTCTTGGATTTTTGTACAAATTTGTTTTATCTTACATTTTTGGCACCTTGCTTCTGCCAAGAGTTGAACATATGGCAATGCTATCGGCGCATGCTAATGGTGGATGGTCTTGGTGGCTAATTGGTGTCATGTATGCGTATGGATTTGATTTGTTCTTTGACTTTGCTGGATACTCATTGTTTGCAGTTGCAACTGGTTATGTCATGGGTATAGAAGTGCCAATGAACTTTAATTTGCCATTCTTGTCCAAAAACTTGAAAGAATTTTGGAATCGTTGGCACATGACACTATCATTTTGGTTCCGTGATTTTGTTTTCATGAGGTTGGTCTTCATGATGATGAAAAACAAATGGTTCAAGAGTCGAATTACGACTTCTAACGTGGCTTATATAGCCAATATGTTGTTAATGGGCTTCTGGCACGGATTAACTTGGTATTATATCGCCTATGGTTTATTCCATGGTGTTGGCCTAGTGGTCAACGATGCATGGTTGCGATATAAGAAAAAGCATCATGTACCGCATAATAAGTTTACAGAAGCGTTCGCCATTGTCTTGACGTTCCACGTCGTGATGATTAGTTTCTTACTCTTTAGTGGTTTTTTGGATACCTTATGGTTCCATCATCATCATTAATCGTTAGTAGTACAATATAACTTACAGGAGAAATAACATGGATGTAAAAACAGAAGTAGTAGAAATTTTAAACACTATTATTGGTGAAGACATTTCAGATCAAATGGACGACGATTTTTTTGAAAGTGGATTGCTCGATTCAATGGCAACTGTTGAATTGCTACTTGATTTAGAAACCAAGTTCGACATTCAAGCACCAGTTTCAGAATTTGATCGCAATGATTGGAACACGCCTAATAAGGTGATTGCTAAAGTTGAATCTTTGATGGGTTAATACGATGAATAAAAAGCGGGGGCTGTGGTGGATTTTTGGTCCGGTAATTTTGGCATTTGTCATGGTTACTGTACTGTTATTAGTACCATTTTCATTAAGTCAAATCTCAAATAAAGATATTCAAGAGGCGTCGGTTTCATTCTCAAAAAATGTGTTTAAAGGTGAAACAGTTAAAATGCAAGCATTTAATGATCCGGATACGCACTATGTGCCATTCTTTGGATCAAGTGAATTATTGCGATTAGATACGATGCATCCTAGCATGTTAGCAGAGAAGTATGATCGTAATTATCGACCATTTTTACTTGGACAGGCAGGAACTGAGTCATTGGCGCATTATTTGGGGATGCAGGAAATGACGCCAGCATTGCATAAAAAGCAGGCAGTTTTTGTTATTTCGCAACAATGGTTCACTAAGCGGGATACAAAATGGGCATTTCCAGAATTTTACTCACCTTTGCAAACCGTGAACTGGTTGCGTAATATTACTAAAATCACACCAACTGATCGGTTCATTGCGCGCCGATTGTTACAGCAAAAGCAAGTGTGCGATAGTGATTTTTATGCTAACCTAATCACTAAAATTAAGAATAATCAACCACTATCTGAAACTGATCAGAATATGTTGATTATTCGTAATCGTATGTTGGTTCGTGAAGATCAATTGTTCTCAAATATAACGCTAACGAATAACTGGAACAAAAAAGTTAAGCCGGCGTTAAAAAGATTACCAAATGCTGATAATCAAAGTCTTTTGATTAAACAGGCGGATAAGTTTGCTAAAAAGCAAACAAGCAATAATCCGTTTGGCATTAAAAATAGTTTCTTTAAACAACGTGTTAAGCCGCGATTGAAGCGCTTAGCACAATCACAGACAAACTTTGATTACCGCCAGTCGGAAGAATATGGTGATTTTCAAGCAGTTTTACAAGAATTTGCTAAGGAACATACAGATGTGTTGTTTATTATTCAACCTGTGAACCAAAAATGGTCAAAATATACAGGGTTGAATACTGAGATGTACTATCAAAGTGTTAACAAAGTTAAAAAGCAATTGAAGTCGCAAGGATTCAATAATATTGCTGACTTTTCACACGATGGTGGGAAAAAGTATTTCATGCAGGATACTATTCATATGGGCTGGCGTGGTTGGCTGGCAACCGATCAGGCTCTCAAACCTTTTTTTGCGAAAGGGTATCAAGCACCTAAATACAAAATTAACAATAATTATTTATCAGAAAAATGGCAAAATTTAATGCCAACGACTAATAATTTAGCTAATTTTAAATAAAACAGGAATGTAGAAGGTTAAGTGAGACAAATTAGTATTGTCATTGCTTAACCTTTTGCTACAATAGAGACATGATAATAGGAATTGGGAACGATACGGAATCAATTAGTCGCGTGAGACAAATTGTTGACCGACAATCAAACTTCATGCTGTCAATATTGACACCGGCAGAGCAAGAAGCGGCTAAACAGCGAAATGGTAAACATTTTGCTGAATTTGTTGCGGGCAGATTTTCCGCTAAAGAAGCGTTCTCAAAAGCTACTGGTTATGGCATTGGTGAAAAAGTTCATTGGCAGGATATTGAAATTCTAAATGAAACTAATGGACGACCAGTTATGACTGTTAAAAATTTTCCGTACCATACTTATGTTGCCATCACCCATAGTGGCGATCAAGTTAACACAATTGTTATTATTGAGCGTTTGACAATTTGGGAAAAAATAAGTGTAAGGTTATTGCCAAAAAGGGGTGTTCTCTCATGACAAATGATGAGATTTTAAATTTGAGACCAACATGGCTTGAGATTGATTTGAAGGCCATACAAGAAAATGCAAAAAAAGTTATGAGTTATGCCGGGGCAAAACGTTTAATTGCAGTGGTAAAGGCTAATGCATACGGGCATGGCATGGCGGCTGTTGCTCAAGCATTATTAGAGATTGGTGTGACGGACTTTGCTGTTGCAACAGTGGGTGAAGGTGTTGCATTACGCGAAAAACTGTCACAGGAAAATGTGACCATCACATTATTGGGTGTTCAAGATGTTAAGCAGACACCTATCATGGTTAAATATAGGCTGGCTCCTGCTGTGGGGACGACTGCTTGGTTAGAAGAGGCAATGAGCCAAATTACAAGTGGGCAACAGTTAAATGTTCAATTAGCGGTTGACACTGGTATGGGAAGAATGGGCGCACATTCTGAAGCAGCGGTTAAATCGCTCTATGATGTGATTAAATCTTCTGAACAGCTTGTTTTGTCAGGGGTATTCACGCATTTTGCAACCGCAGATGACAATAACGAGACCTATTATAAAAAACAAGTGGATAGCTTTTATCAATGGGTACAGGCGGCTAATATTCCCGCGGATTACTGGCATTTAGCTAATTCAGGTTCAGCAATTTGGCATCACAATGAAATTGATACTAATACTATTCGCGTCGGATCAGTTTTATATGGCTATAATCCAGGAACACCTGATTTGCCAATGCCTTTTGAGTTATCATCTGTTCTCTCACTAAAGTCTAAAATTGGTTCTGTACACCGCCTAGAAACAGGTGAATCTGTCAGTTATGGTGCAACATATACTGCAGAAATGCCACAATGGGTGGCCACACTACCAATCGGTTATGCCGATGGTTATTTACGCCGCATGTCGGGGATGAAAGTATTAGTTGATGGGCATATCGAGCATGTGATTGGACGTGTCACTATGGACCAAATTGTGATAACATTAAATAAAATGTATCCTGTTGGCACGGTAGTTACATTGATTGGTCAAGATGGTGAGCAGAAAATTACGTTAGAAGATGTTGCAAACTATGCAAAGTCTATCCCACATGAAATTTTAACAACGTTAGGGCCAAGGTTGCCCCGACACTACTAAAACAAAGCGCCAACTGGCGTGTACATATTAAAGCGAGAATATTATGACAATAGAACAACAAACAGTAATGCGTGGCGATGTTTTTTACGCCGATCTCAAACAGGGGCTTGGTTCTGAGCAAGCTGGTGTCCGACCTGTGTTAATCATTCAAAATGATGTTGGTAATGCTAATTCACCAACAACAATTATAGCGGCGATTACCTCACAGATTACGAAGCCAAAGTTACCAACGCATGTTTTACTTCCTGCACATTTAGGTGGGATGAAAAAAGATTCTGTCATTTTAGCGGAACAAGTTAGAACAATTGATAAACGCCGACTACGAGATAAAATTGCTCATATTCAGGCTAACTCTAAGGAAATGCAACAAGTTGCGCATGCTCTACGCATTAGCGTTGGGTTAAAATAAAAAACCGATTGATTTTATCGGTTTTTTGGTTGGTTTAAATTTGATATAGATGTATTGAATAAAATATCAGCACGATGTATGAGTTGGGGTACTGGTAAAAGAACGTCTGCTGTTAGCCAATCAACCATCAGCTTAATTAGCATTTGACTTAGAATGTTTGCAACAAATTTTTGTTCAGTTGTATGGCAGTTCTTAAATGGTAACCAATCACGGCGTAGGCGGGCGAGAAAGTCATCGAATAACTCGAAATCTAGGCCACCAGCATTTTGATAGGCAGCGGTGATAGCTTCACGGTAACGAATTAAAACGTTAAGGACAATTTTTGTTTGTTTATGATTGGTAACATCAAGTGTATGACCAATAGGATCGCAAGTTTGCTGTGTTAATTCATACAAAATTTCAGATAAAATTTTGTCCTCTAAACGGACGAGGAGAACTTGAGTGGGTGTATCAAAATATTTGTAAAAAGTTTTGCGATTGATGTTGGCACGTCGGGCAATTTCGGCAACTGTGATTTTTGATAATGGAACCTCGTGAAGTATGTCAATGACAGTCTCAAGAATTTTGTCTTGAGTTGCTTCACGACTTGCATTTTTCGACATTGTATTCTATCTCCTGATACACCAATAATCATATTATATGAGTTATTTTTTCATTTAAAATGGTCATATTATCGAAATGTGTCCAGTGGTTGAAACGATAACTATATTATTTTTGGTGCATATTTACTGAAATAGGCGTTTTGAATGCAAGAGAAAATATTGAAAATCATGGTAAAATGACGTGTAGTGTTATTTAACTTCCTTTTAACTTTGAATTCGTATAATAACGGTATAAAATAGGTACAATGGAGATATGAAAATGTCTAAAGCAATCAAAATATTATTAATCGAAGATGATGTCAATTTAGCGGATAACGTGGTTGGATTTTTGCAGGATTTTGCTGATGTTCAGGCAGTTACGGATGGTTTGGATGGTGAATTTGAGGCGCAAGAAGTGCCTTACGATCTGATTATTTCTGATTTAATGTTGCCTGGCGAGAATGGACTTGAGGTCATTAAGAATTTAAGGCATCACAATGTTGAGACACCAGTGCTCATTTTAACGGCGAAAAGCTCACTAGACGATAAAATTGAAGGCTTTAACGTTGGTGCTGATGACTATTTGACTAAGCCATTTCACAGAGAAGAATTGTTAGTGAGAGTGAAGGCTTTGTTACGTCGATCAGGTGTTTATTCTGAGGATAATACGATTACAGTTGGTGATGTGTTAATTAACTTGGAAAATAGAGGTGTCCAAGTTCATGGGCAACAAGTTAAATTAGTTGGTAAAGAATTTGATATATTAACTTATTTAGCTCAAAATAAAAATATCATTGTGACGCGCGATCAAATATTTGATCGCGTTTGGGGCATTGATTCTGATACCACAATCAATGTTGTTAATATTTATTTGAATAATTTACGTCGTAAACTAGAGGCGGTTGGTCAAAATGACTTAATCAAAACACTACGAAATATTGGATTTATTTTAGAGGTAAGCGATGCCTAGTATTATTAACAAAAAGCAGCAAGTCCGTGGATTTATTTGGCTCCTCGCCAGCTTTTTTGTTATCTTTTCGATTTTGGCCAGTGTGATTTTTCTATCGTACACACGGACAGTTTTTCAAAGCGCTGATAATGCAATTAACGAAGCCATTCGATTGTACGATAATCAAGGCCTATTATCGACCTCAGACAATAACGTAAAAAAATCTCAACCAATTGTAAGTTCGAGTACACGCGCAGATACTTGGTCATTTGATAAAAATGGCAAGTTGATTGTCGACACCTCTGTTACTGATCCAAGACAAAAAGCAATGCAGAAAGCGCTGCAAGCCACGGTTAAGTTTAAAAAGTCTACGTTAACGGACAAAGCGGAAACCTATAAAATAGCTGGAAACTATTATCGCGTTATTGGCGTTAAATTCAAAAAGAATGCGGCTAAAAGTTATGATACCATTGCTGCAAATGGCTTAATCATGGTAAATGTGACGGATACGATGATTAATTTAGCCCACTTCAAAAAAGTTCTTTTTTGGTCCTTTGGATTGTTTGGTTTACTAGCAGTGTTGGTTTCTTATATTATTTCACGTTTCAATATGCGACCTATATTGAAATCTTGGCAGCAACAACAAGATTTTGTCAATAATGCGGCACATGAGTTGCGGACACCAATGGCGGTCATACAAGGTAAGCTGGAAAATATGCTGATGAAGCCTGAGTCAACTGTGCGTGACCAATCGAATGCCATTATTTTGTCACTTTCAGAAGTTCGCCGATTAACTTCTTTAACTAACAATATGTTAACTTTGGCAAAATCTGGATCAAATATGACTAAAATCGAGAAAAAAGCGACGAATGTGTCGGAATTTTTGGGTGAAATCATTGCACCATACGAAGAAATGGCACAGTTTGATGGTAAGAAGGTGACGTTAAACGTTGATGTGGATCAAGAAGTTTTTATTGATCAAAAACGAATTCATCAATTGTTGGTACTGTTGCTTGATAATGCATTAAAATATTCAGATGAGGGCGCATTGGTCTCGGTTAAGGCCGGAATTGAAAAGAAAAAGTTCATTTTAAGTGTTGCGGATACTGGTCGCGGCATTAGTGATGAAGCTAAGAAACATGTTTTTGACCGCTTTTATCGCGAAGACAAGACTGGAAATCGTGAAACAGGTGGGACTGGATTAGGCTTATCAATTGCTGAATGGGTTGTACAGGCGCATGGTGGTAAAATAACGGTTTTGGATAATACCCCACAAGGTACTATTTTTAGGATTGCCCTACCACTTTAATATAGAATTTATGTTGATTAAATATGATAAACATATCAAATATGTTCACTGACATTTTTTTGAGCGACAGGGAACCAAAATGGAGGAAAAAACATGAAAAAATATTCTCTTTTTGTCGTTGCAATCGTTTCAGCTTTAGTCGCCAGTTTGACAGTATATACAGGCATGCAATCAAACTCATGGTTTCAACAAACAACTAAACAGTCAAAAACTTCGAACTCGGCTGGAACTGCAACGGTAGCGACTACCGCCTACACAAGTAGTGACACGGCAACGACGGCTTACAATAAGGTGAAGAATGCCGTTGTTACGGTACAAAATTTGCAAAAAGCAGCCACGCTGAGCGACGGGTGGTCGTCTTTCTTTAATCAAGAAGAACAAAGTAGTAGTTCAGAGCTAGAGACAGCTTCAGAAGGATCTGGTGTTGTTTATAAAATTGCTGATGGATATGCTTATATTATCACAAACAATCACGTTGTCGCTGATTCAGATAAGTTGCAGCTAATTACGGCTAGCGGGAAAAAAGTTGAGGCAACTATTGTCGGCACTGATACAACAAAAGACTTAGCATTGTTAAAGGCCACAGCGACTGACATCAAAGTATCCGCATCATTTGGTAATTCTAAATCACTACTAGCAGGACAACAAGTATTAGCGATTGGGTCACCTTTAGGATCGGATTATGCTACTTCATTAACTAGTGGTATCGTCTCAGCACCGCGTCGAGAACTCACAGCAGAGGAGACCGGCTCATCTGCTACGACGGCAATTCAAACCGATACAGCTATTAACCCTGGTAACTCTGGGGGCCCGTTGATTAATCTTAAAGGACAGGTTATAGGGATTACCTCCTCAAAAATTGTTTCATCGACTGATGGCACAAGTGTTGAAGGCATGGGATTTGCTATCCCTGCTGATATTGTTCAATCCTTTATTGCTAAAACAGAAAAGTAAAAACCACTGTCTCGTTTTGAATTAAACCTGCTAACTTGATGATTGTCAAGTTAGCAGGTTTAATTTAGTTTAGACAGCGGTTTTTATATTGTACTTTGATACCAATCCAGTACTTGCTGCGGTGTTAAGCGTTCACCATGACCAACACGAGAAATTTCTTTTCCATTTTCAAATAAAACAAAAGATGGAATGCCTCGCATGTTGTGACTCGTAGCAAAGTCGATGTTGTCATCACGATCTGCATCAATCCAATCGGCAGTGGTTGTAACGGTATCTTTAATATTTTGAACAAAGGGTTTAATTGCTTTACAATCACCACACCAGTCGGCCGATAAGAATAAGACGTGGCGACCAGATTGGGCGATAGTGCGATCGAGTTCTTCGTTTGTGTGATGTAATTGTTCGTACATGTTTTCATCCTTTCTAATACTTGTCAGCATTATAGCATATTTTTCAGGGCATAATAAGGTGAATGATTATAACTTTATTGACATCTAATCTCATATCTGTATAATAAAAATGTGATATCACTTGATATCAAAACGTTTTTAAATTAACTACGATGATGTTTGTCATCGTCCAACCCGTGTTTGGAGGTAGCGCAATGATTGCGATGAATAATAATTTTGATGTTGAGTGTGCACAATTTATGCAAGCATAACTTTCAAAATTGTGCACTAGATTGCATGTAGGTTGTTCGAAAGTTTGACCTACTTATTTAGAGTACAAGGATAAAAAAATTGAATAAAATAAAACAATATCATGTCTCTTGCTTGGTGGAGGTGCGTCATGACAACGATTGAGGTACGTCACTTAAGAAGAACATTTACCGAAGTAAGCGAATTTGTGGCAGTTGATGATGTCTCTTTTAAGATTGAATCTGGCCAAATAGTAGCGTTATTAGGACCAAATGGTGCTGGGAAAACGACGACTGTCAAAATGATTTCTGGTTATCTGGCACCAACGAGTGGTGATGTATTAGTCGACGGTGTGAATATACTAACGCATCAAAAATTAATGGCTACAAATATTGCTACGGTTTTTGGGGGTGAATTAGGTTTTTATGCACGAGCCACAGCCTATGATAATTTGAACTTTTTTGCAACATTGTTTGGTATTTCCCGTCGAGAGCGACGTAACCGAATATCTCAGGCACTACAAGATGTTGACCTCGCCAATGTTAGTGACAAACAATTAGGGCAATTTTCTCGTGGTATGCGACAGAGAATGCATATCGCTCGTGCTTTATTGAAAGCAACAAATGTTATTTTGCTTGACGAACCCACCAGCGGATTGGATGTGGAAATTTCCCATGAAATACGACGATTAATACGCAAATTAGCAGATCAAGGAAAGACAATTTTGCTGACGAGTCATACAATGACTGAGGTTGAAGATTTAGCAGATCGGGTCTTGTTAATCGGTGGAGGTAAAATTCTTCATGATGGAACGGTGGCAAGCGTTGTAGCTTTATCAGGTGTCACCAAAGTTGACCGTCCAGCAACGCTTGAAGAGTCCTATTTGGCGCTTGCGCCAGAATTGAGGCGTCAACATGATTGACTTTATGACGTTGACTTGGTTTCATTTGAAGTTGTTTGCTCAAAACAGCTATTTTCGTACGATTGTTTTTGTGACCACGATTGGTTATGTATTGATGCAATATGTCGCTGCAAACGCTGTTCATGATTTGGGGAACCAAACGATTTGGTTGCGAGCAGGCATTATCGGTACTTGGGCGGCTGGTACTTCTGCAGCAGGTGTCATACCATATCAACGTGCACAAGGTACATTGGCTTATATTCTTGACACCACTAAAGGAGAAGCGATTAGCTTAGCGACTCTGATAATACCGGCAGCCTGTTTTGGTTTGTTAGCTTTTCCTGTGGCTTGGCTGACGAGTTTGGTCTTAGGAGTTAGTACTACAGGCATTACTTGGATTTTGGTGTTAGGGGTTATAACGCTGTGGTTAAGTGTCATATTACTAGATTTTGTTGTAGCCGGTTTATTTGTATTAACGCCAAATGCCATGCTGTACGAAAGTCTTTTATTAATACCGATTTTGATTGGTGCTGGCATCTACACTGTTCCGCAACGCTATCAAATGGTAGTCGAAGTATTAGGGTTGTTTCTGCCTATGGCAACACCTGTAAAAATGATTTTACAGCCTAACTTAGTCACGGGTATCGATGTGTTGCAAATGTTAATACTCAGTGTAGTATGGTTAATAATGGCACATTTTTTGTTGAAAATTTCTTTACGGCGACTACGTGTTACTGGCGATATGGCGGTGATCTAATGTTAAAAATAGACTTGCTTTCATTGCCTTATTTCAGAAATTGGCGAACGTTTGTTGTTAGTTTTGTGATTACACCCGTTTTAGAAATTTTAATGATTGGATTATTGCGTGCCCAATTTAGTTCAATTGCAGCGATTAAATCAGTGGTTGCCATTAGTTTAATGACCGCTGTTGGCACACTACTAGGCAGTTTATCAGCGCTTTTTGTTAACGATCAAGTCCGCGGAGTTGCCTTGGAGATGGCTGTTGAATCACCATACTCAATAAAATACTGGACCAGTAAATTTACCGCAGCCTTGATTGTTGCGTTAGGGCAGGTAATCATTACCTTATTTTTAGTGACAATTGTAACGCGAGATACTTCGTGGATAAGTCGAGCTGCTCTAGTGTTACCATTACTCTTGATTTATGGTGAAATCATTGCTTTTGTGGCGATTATTATATCGTGGCAACATGACGACCCTTATTTGACTGCAAACATTTTAGGGACAGTTATCATATTATTGAGTGGTGTTATTGTACCGGTATCACTTTATCCCAAATGGTTGGCTTTTCTCACGCAATGCTTACCTTTTTCTCAGACGATGCAATGGTTTTTAACTGGATCAGGGAGTCTATTCCTTGATAGTATTGTTGCGGGAATCTGGCTGTTGCTAGGAATCAGCATGTATCACTATCAAATTAAACGTGTTAAACGGCATGCCATGATTCAGTGATATCTTTTTTTATGTGGTTATTGTGAGATTTCATTTGTTAATTATGAAAATGCTATTGACATTATGTGGATATAAAGTTATAGTTAAAAGCAACATAAACGTTGAAGAGATAAGTACCATAAAATGCCTTAAAAAGAGAGTCTGTCGTTGGTGAAAGCAGATAAGGTTGCTTCTGGGAAAATGGTCTTGGAGTTTTCACGGATACGAGCAGGCGTACACTCATATGTGCAACGCAGTAAGTTGAAATCGGGTGTCACCCGTTACCAGACAACGTATTACCAAAGACTTTCACAGATGTTCTCGACGAAAGATTAGCGGCGTACGTTTGGAGGTGTGGGTGCGAGAACCTACATGAACACCGGGTGGTAACACGTTTTTCACGTCCCGCAATCTATTATTAATAGATTGCGGTTTTTTTGTGTTATTTTGCTAAATTGTCAAATTAAGGAGGTAAGTTATGAGTGTTATTTTAGAAAATGGCTTGTTAAAACAGCAGCAAACAATTATTGGTTCATACAAATTACTACAACCAACAATAACCATTTTATTAGTTAATCTGATGCCTAATCGTTTACAAACAGAAAAACAATTTGTCCGGCTGTTGAATTTTCTGCCAGTCAACGTGCGGGTTACTTTTGCAATACCAGCCACTCATAATTTAAGACATAATGCAGTCGAAGTGACTAATCATTATTTGACATTAGGGGGCGTTTGGCACCAACAATATGATGGGTTGATCGTAACTGGCGCGCCTGTTGACCAAATTAAGTTTGAGCAAGTCGATTATTGGCAAGAATTTCAACATTTATTGGAATGGCGAAAAACGCATGTTACGGAAAGCTTATTTGCCTGTTGGGCAACTTATGCGGCAGGTTATACTGAAAGAAATTTTCCAGTCAAAGCGATTAAAAACAAAGTGTCGGGCGTCTATCGCCCTGGGCATGTCGCGCAAAGCGAGCTAACTTGGGACTTAGATGTGTTGAAAATGCCACAATCTCGATACTTTACTATACCGTCATTGGGTATACCACGACGGCTAAGAGTGGCTGATGATGACGAATTGGGTGCTTTTATTCTCCGAGATGAAAGCGTGAACTCGACGTATATCAGCGGTCATCTGGAGTATGACACAACAACTCTGGCTGATGAATATTATCGGGACTCAGCCGGTGACAATCAGACACTTGAACCGGAAAATTATTTTGTTAATGGGCGTCCACGCAACAGTTGGCAAGACACAGCAAACCAATTTTTTAAAAATTGGGGGCAACTAATTGTGGCAAAGACAAACAAAATAACAGCAATTAACCTAATATCAGCATTGAATTGAGAAACTTATGACAAATATAGATACTTTATTAGCACAAGGTGGTAATGGCACCGATGACATGAAAACTGGCGCCGTTGTAAGTCCACTGTATTTTTCAACGGCTTATCGGCATCCAGGTTTAGGAGAATCAACAGGATTTGACTACGCCCGAATGAATACACCAACCAGAAGCATTTTGGAAGAACAATTGGCCGAGTTAGAGTATGGTCGGCAAGCATTTGCTACAAGTTCCGGCATGGCGGCAATTGACCTAGTGTTTGATGCTTTAATTCAATCAGGTAATCATTTTATTACATCTGATGATTTATATGGTGGCACATATCGCTATTTTGATGGATTGGTCGAACATAATGGTGTGACCTATGACGTCTGGACAGATGGGGATGATATTTTGAAACTCATTAAACCAGAGACCAAGTTAATCTGGATTGAGACACCTTCCAATCCAACTATGAAAGTTATTGACATTCATTGGTTATGTGAAACGGTTAAAGCGGTGCGTCCGGATATACTAGTCGCGGTAGACAACACATTTTTAACACCCATTTTCCAAAATCCGATACCACTCGGCGCTGATATTGTCGTTCATTCTGCTACAAAGTATTTAGGTGGGCACAATGATATTTTAGCTGGTGTTGTCGTTGCTGGGCGAGATGATTTAGCCCAAAAAATTGAAGATACATTGGTCACACGTGGGCAGGTGCTAGATTCATTTAGTGCTTGGTTGTTGTTAAGAAGCCTGAAAACCTTACATTTGAGAATGGCAAGGCATAATGAAAATGGTCATTTTCTAGCTGAAAAATTAGCAAGTGTTTCAGGAGTAGATCACGTTTTGTATGCAGGATTAGGTGGTATGGTGAGTTTTTATTTGTCAGAAGATTATGATGTTGATCGTTTTTTAAAAGGGCTTAATATTTGTTCATTTGCTGAGAGTCTAGGTGGACCTGAGACGTTGATTACAATACCGTCTGTTCAAACACATCATGATATGACAGCCGAGCAACGAGAAAAACTCGGAATTACGGATCATCTTGTGCGTGTCAGTGCAGGTCTTGAGGAAAAACATGATATTCTAGATGATTTGGTAAATGCAATACAGGGGGCAAGGCAATGAGCGAGTGGACAGATATTATTCAGGCAGCAACTGTGCACGATCCTATATCTGGTGCGATTAACACGCCTATTCAATTAAGTTCGACATTTGATCAACCATCATTTGATCAGTTTGGTGAATATGACTACGCACGATCCGGCAATCCGACACGCGAGGCAGGCGAACAAGCAATTGCAACACTAGAGCATGGAAAATATGGTTATTTGTTTAGTACTGGCATGGCGGCAATCAGCAGTGTGTTGTTTACCTTATCGGCTGGGGATCATTTAGTTGTAAGTCAGCATGTATACGGTGGGACATTTCGCGTGTTAGAAGAAATTTTACCGCGTTGGGGGATTACACATGACTTTGTCGATTTTGCTGATGAATCGGCTATTGAAGCAGCTATTAAACCAGAAACCAAAGCGCTGTATATTGAAACACCATCCAATCCCATTTTGCATATTACGGATATTAAAGCAGTGGTAGCCATTGCTAAAGCACACGGGTTACTCACAATTGCTGATAATACATTTATGTCACCATTTCTGCAAAAGCCATTAGATTTAGGTGTAGATATCGTTGTCCACTCAGCAACCAAATTTTTGGCGGGGCATTCAGATATTTTGGCAGGTGCAGTAGTGGTCAATGACCAGCAATTAGCTGATAAAATTTATTTTATTCAAAATGCCGTCGGTGCAACACTTGGTGTTTTGGATACATGGTTATTATTACGAGGTATTAAGACATTGGGAGTTCGAATGTCTCACGCTGCTCATTCTGCACAAGAAATTGCGGAACATTTAGCACAACATCCTAAAATCGTCAACGTACTATATCCCGGCCTGGCAACACATCCAGGGCACGATGTTCACTTAGCACAAGCAAAAAATGGTGGCGCTGTACTGAGTTTTGATGTTGGTAGTGAAGCCAATGCCAGACGACTCGTTTCCGCACTTAAAATACCCGCATTTTCAGTTAGCTTGGGTGCAGTGGAAAGTATCATCAGCTATCCACCTAAAATGAGCCACGCTGAACTCAATCAAACAGAATTGGACAAGACTGGTATTAGCCCTGGATTATTGAGATTTTCAGTGGGATTAGAAGATGTGGCTGATTTAATTAGTGACTTAGACGCTGGATTGGCAACAATTTGAATATTAGAAGGAGAGAAAACATGACAACTGCAGGAAAATTAAACTATCATTTTGACCAAGTAGGTTCGTATTTGCGTCCCAAAAACTTGAAAGAGGCACGTGAACAGTACGCTGATGGTGAAATCACAGCTGATGCATTGCGCGAGGTACAACAGACAGAAATTAAAAAGTTAGTAACTAAGCAAGTAGAAGCTGGTCTATTGGCAGTGACTGACGGTGAATTTAATCGTTCATGGTGGCATTTGGATTTCTTGGGTCAATTGGGTGGTTTTGAATTTTATGATCAAGCAGATTCTTACAAATTTCATGGTGAAAAAACACGGTCTACTAACGTACGTATCAATGGTAAGGTCCATGCTAATTTGGATCATCCATTCTTTAAAGATTTTCAATATTTGAAATCAATCGTGCCAGACGGTGTGGAACCTAAACAGACGATTCCATCACCTAGTTTAATCATCAATCGTGATCACCGTTCTGATTTGTGGTCAAAGTATTATGATACATGGGAAGCCTTTTTAGATGATTTGGCACAAGCTTATCATGACACGTTACAACATTTTTATGATTTGGGCGCCCGTTATATTCAACTCGATGATACAACTTGGGCATATTTGATTTCACAACTCAATGCGAGTGCAGAAAATCCAGAACAACACGCACAATTTGTTAAGACTGCTGAAGATGATGTCTATGTCATTAATAAAGCACTAGCAGGGCTACCTGATGATCTTAAATTATCGACGCACATTTGTCGTGGTAACTTTAAGTCAACTTATTTATTTGAGGGTGGCTATGAACCGGTGGCTAAATATTTGGGCCAACTAAACTATGACGCTTTTTTCTTGGAATATGATAATGATCGTTCCGGTGATTTTGAACCTTTGACGACCATTTATAACGGACGAGACAATGTGGAAATTGTGCTAGGTTTGTTGACGTCTAAATCTGCGGATTTAGAAAATGTTGACGATGTGGTGGCACGGATTAACGAAGCTGCCAGATTTGTACCTAAAAAGCAATTAGCATTGTCAACACAATGTGGTTTTTCGTCCACTGAAGAAGGAAATATTTTGACAATTCCTGATCAGTGGCGCAAACTTGACTTGATTAAGCGGATTGCGGATGCAGAATTAGCTTAATTAGACTAAATAAGGAGATGGTATGGGCAAAAAAACTTGGTTTGTGATATTGGCCGTTTTGGTCATTATTGTGGGTGGTGTGACATATGCAAAGGCCTCAAAAAGGGCATCAACTAACACCATTACAATTGGTTCAGTCACCAGTGACGCCGATATTTGGCGACATTTAGCGAAAAGTGATGCTGCCAAACGCTTAAAATTAAACATCAAAGTCAAAGAGTTTACAGATGGCTTGACGCTTAACAAAGCAACCGCGGAGGGGCAAGTAGATGTTAACGCTTTTCAGTCATATAGCTACTTTCAAGCATTTAATCAAGACAGTAAAGATGGAAAGTTAGTTGCAATTGGAACAACTTATTTGGAACCGCTGGGTATTTATTCTGGTAAATATAAGTCGGTAAAAGATATTCCGGATGGGGCAACGATTGCGATTGCCAAGGACCAAGCAGATGAAGCGCGTGGGTTAAAATTATTAGCCGATGCTGGTTTGATTAAAATTGCGTCTAATTTTGGCGCTTTAGATGGTTTGGAAAAAGTAACATCTAACCCGCACCATTTCAAATTTAAAGAAATTGATGATACAACCGGTGGGCGGCTACTAAATGACAATGGCGTCGATGCTGTATTGATATCTAATTCGGTTTCACAAGCTGCTGGATTAAATGTTTTAAAGGATGCCATTTACTATGAACACATCAATAATCACACCCGCGCAAATGTCAATATTTTAGCAACAGCAGCTAAAAATAAAGGCAATAAGACGTATCAAAAGTTGTTAACGCTATACCGTGATAAAGCGTCACAAAAATACATCACCGACAAATATCATGGTACAAAAACTGAAGTGGTTAAGCCACTATCGTATTTTAAAGGAGTGAAATAATGTCAGAAACAGTTGTTGAAAGTTTTACCTTAGATCATACAAAAGTTAAAGCGCCTTATGTGCGTGTGATTGAAACACAAGCCGGTCCCAATGGTGGCAGTATTACCAACTATGATTTGCGCCTCACGCAACCTAACGAAACAGCCATTGAAACTGGTGGGTTACATACTTTAGAGCATCTTTTTGCGGGTCTAGTACGTGATGAAATTGATGGTATTATTGATATTTCGCCATTTGGTTGCCGCACTGGTTTCCATGTTATTTCGTGGGTAAACTATGATTCTGAAACATTGGCTAAGGTTTTCAAAAAGGTTTTGGAAAAAATTGTCAGTGATGAAGTGACTGAAGTACCAGCCGCTGAAATTGAAAGCTGTGGGAACTTTAAAGACCACAGTCTTCATTCTGCCAAAGAATGGGCTAAAATTATTTTGGCGCAAGGCATTTCAAGTGATGCCTTTGAACGCAAAATTGTTTAGATTTAAATGAAAATAAGTTGACAAAATAATTAAAATAAGATATATTATTTCTAACGTAGAAAAGATAAGTAGTATTCTATCAGATAAAGAGAGTTCGCGTTTGGTGAGAGCGGATTGTGAGAAAATACGAATATGGTCTTGGAGTGATTAATAGTGTGAGTGATCATTAGATATGAACACAAGCATTGTTCGGGTGCGCCCGTTATAGCCGCGCCAATTCTTAATTGTTTTTCAGCAATTGATGATTGATGTTGAGGTGTGCTCGCGTGAGCAGCACATAAACACCGGGTGGTAACACGACAAGTCGTCCCGCAGTCTATTAATTTAGACTGCGGTTTTTTGATGGTTGCATTTAGAAAAGGCAGCGCGGTGTGTCATTAGAAAGGAAGTCGCAATGACTAGATACCAAAAAATACAGTATTTACACGCAGATAAAGTTGCGACAGCAGTGTTTTTACGAGGCAGTGGTGCTCAAATGAGTGGGTAAATGCTTACTAATTTGATGTCAAAAAATATTGCATGATAACAACAGGAGAATAATAATGACAACACAAACATTACAAAAAATTGGATTCCAACATGTCGGTTCATTTCTAAGACCAGAAGCATTGAAGGAGGCACGGCAATCGTTTGCTGCAGGTAATATCACAGCTGAGGAACTCGAAGGTGTCGAAAATGCAGCAATCACAGAACTTGTGAACAAAGAAGTTGAGGCAGGTTTAGATGTCGTCACAGATGGTGAGTTTCGTCGTTCTTATTGGCATTTGGACAATTTCTGGGGATTTGATGGTGTAGAACGCTTTAATTACGGCGAAGGCTATTTCTTTGCACATGAAGAAACGCGTGATGATTCAGCGCGTTTGACGGGAAAATTAGGTTTTAATGCGGATACGCATCCATTTATCCAACACTTTAAATTCGTCAAAGCTTTGGCAGATGAAGCTGGTGTGGCAGCTAAAATCACGATTCCATCACCCTCGCAATTCTATGGTGAGCTGAGCCGTGGCGTTAATGTGGAACGCATTGCCGAACATTATGATAGTAATGAAGAATTGTTTGAAGATATTAAACGCGTCTACCATGAAGAAATACTAGCTTTGTACAATGCTGGTGCACGAACTGTTCAGCTTGACGACTGTACTTGGGGGTTGCTAGTTGATCCAAAGTTTAAGGATGTCTATGCCGCAACTGGATTTGATATTAATGATTTGAAAAGATTATACCTTGATTTGAATAATGGTGCGATTGCTGATTTGCCTGACGATTTAACCATTAATACACACGTTTGTCGCGGTAATTATCATTCTGATTGGGCAACAAGTGGTGGCTATGATGATGTAGCAGATGAGTTATTTGGTCAAGAAAATGTAACCAATTACTTCCTCGAATATGATTCTGAACGCGCGGGTGGCTTTGCACCGTTGGCAAAAGTATCTGGCGACAAGCAGGTTGTGCTGGGATTAATCACCACAAAATCTGGTGAACTGGAAGATAAGGGAACTATCATCGCAAGAATCCACGAAGCGACTAAATATTTGCCATTGGATCGGCTTTGGTTATCAACCCAGTGTGGCTTTGCGTCAACCGAAGAAGGGAACATTTTGACTGATGCACAACAATGGGCTAAATTACAGTTGGTAAAAGAAATTTTAGATGAACTTTGGGGATAAGCGAATTATTGTTTTAAAATTAAATTTATCTTTTTTAAATTAGACTATTGACATTTTAAAACAATGGTGTCATAATAATTTTATTAACTTAAAGGAAAAATGTTACATGCAACGTCTCAGTGTAAACAACTTCACACAAAGCATTCAAATCAACATTGTCGTCATTATTATTTGACTTCAAGGTTGGTTCACTTTGTGATGCTAGCCTTTGATAAAAAGGCTGGCGTGAAGTTGTCGACTTGAGTCGTATAACTTAAAGGAGCGCTAGTATATCTAGCGCTCCTTTTTTCTTAGAGTTTTTTCATAAGATGCGCAGCTTATGAGCAAAAAATGGAGCAAGGGCAACAAGCCCAAAGGGGAATTATTATGGACGCAACAGTATCAAAAACGCAATCATCACATGCGACTGACAAAACTGAAAAATTACGTGATCGCAAAGCAAATCCGCGAACTGTTCGAGAAGTTGTTTATGACGTCTCACAAGGCATTTCACACGCCATCCTTGCCGTCTTGGGTATGGGATTATTAATGGCATCGCTTGGTAACGCATTTCATTTCACACCATTAGTACAGGTTGGATTGATGGGTCAAAAAATGTTGGCACCTGCTTTGGGTGTTGGTATCGCAATTGCGATGCGTTCAAATTTGCTCACAACTGGTGCTGCCTTAATTGCGGCCACTGTTGGATCTAACGCTGTTTACTTTACTTCGGCAGTTGCACCAGCTACCCATACTGCTACGGGATGGGCTGCAGATCAGGCCGCTGGTTCACTAGTGATGACGTCTGGACAACCTATTTCTGCGGTGTTGGCTGCTTTGATGGCAGTGCTTGTCGGTAATTGGTTAACAGGCAAAACGCCTTTGGACATGATGCTAGTACCATTTGGTGCTGTGTTGGCTGGTACATTCTTTGGCTTAGCTACTGCATCTGTGACAACGCCATTCTTGAATTGGGTATCAGAATCACTTGCCTCAACCATGAAAATCAATCCATTCTTGGGTGCGTTTGTTGTCTCAGTTGTTTGGTTCTTGTTTTTGATGACACCTGCTTCTTCTGCAGCGCTGGCAATTGCGGTTATGCTTGATCCACTATCTGGTGGTGCTGCATTAATTGGTACCACTGCAGGGTTTGTCGTTTATACAGCAATGGGTTGGAAGCAAAATGATTTGGGTGCCAATTTTGCACAAACGATTGTCACGCCAAAAGTGCAATTTCCAAACTTGCTTAAGAGTCCGTTATTGATGTTTGGTCCAGCTTTGATTGCCGGAGTTTCTGCGATGGTAGCTGTTGGTATCTTCGGATTGAAAGTTCCATTTGCCATTGCTGGATTAGGATTGAATGGCTTTATCGCACCGATTGCTTTAGCCTCAAGTGACCCTCGCGGATTGCTGTTAGTGGCAGTCTTTGGTATTGTTGTACCAGTTGTTGCTTCATTAACCTTTTATTATTTCTTGCGCAAAACAGGACACACTAAAGAAAACGATTTGCATCTTGAAGTTGTTTAACAATGTGTGTTGTTTGTTACAAAGTCGTCATATTGACGGCTTTTTTAATACATAAAAGTAGCGTAGAATATGTTGAGTAATAAATAAATGTATTGAGAGATTATGATATGTTTCAAAATATCAAACGCATCTTGATTGGAAAGCCATTAAAAACGTTGGACGAGGGTGGGCAGTCTTTGTCAAAGACAAAAGCCTTGGCGTTGCTTTCATCAGATGCTTTATCATCAGTTGCTTATGGAACAGAGTCAATTACAACAGCCTTATTGGCTGCAGGTGCGGTTGCACTGTGGCTGCAGGTACCAATCGCATTGCTTGTTTTGGTGCTGTTAGCGGCTATTGTAATGAGTTATCGACAAATTATTCACGCTTACCCATCGGGTGGTGGTGCATATGCTGTGGCAAGTGAAAATTGGGGATCTAAGGCTGGTTTAGTGGCTGGTGGCTCACTGTTAGTTGACTATATGCTAACGGTTGCCGTTTCAGCGTCGGCAGCGGCAGACGCAATTACGGCAGCTGTGCCTGCGATTCTACCATTTACGGTACCACTGTCGATTATTGTGGTTTTGCTTTTAACTGGTATGAACTTGCGTGGCCTTCGGGAGAGCGCCAATTTCTTAATGATTCCAGTCTATTTTTTTATAACGGTTTTGGCGATTATGATTGCTTGGGGTGTTTTTCAAGCAGTGACTGGACAGTTGCCTTATCATGCTGCGGCTAAAATTGGGACTAGCTTTAGTGGCTTATCATTTGTCTTGTTCATGCGTGCCTTTTCAAGTGGGTCATCTTCTTTAACTGGAGTTGAAGCAATTTCCAATGCGGTACCTAATTTTAAGGTACCTAAAGAGAAGCACGCGGCATCAACATTAGCTTTGATGGCATTAATTTTGGCAGCATTCTTTGGTGGTATTACTTTTCTAAGTTATTGGTATGGCATCCACCCTAATGCCCATTCAACGGTATTATCACAGATTGCAATGACAACATTTGGGGGACAAAATATTGGCTTCTATATTGTGCAATTAGCGACAGCGATGATTTTAGCTGTTGCGGCGAATACTGGATTTTCGGCTTTTCCGATGTTGGCATTGAACCTAGCGCGTGATAAATATTTGCCACATCTTTACATGGATAAAGGTGATCGTTTAGGATATTCAAATGGTATTTTGTCATTATCTTTTGGGGCAATCATCTTATTGCTTATTTTTCATGGTTCTACGGATGCCTTGATTCCACTGTATGCTGTTGGTGTCTTTGTACCATTTACATTGTCACAATCAGGCATGATAATTCACTGGTGGCATAAAAAACCAAAAAATTGGGTTTTGAAAGCAGTTATTAATTTTGTTGGCGCCTTTATTTCAGCTGTTTTGGTGATAACGTTGTTTGCCACCAGAATTGAACATGTCTGGCCATACTTGTTGATTATGCCTGTGGTGATGTTTACTTTTCTAAAAATCAAACATCATTATTTGAGCATTGGTAAACAGTTGAGGCTCCAGTATGCCAAAAATGATAACGCCGTTCGTCATCATTACGATGGCGCAACGGTAATTGTATTGGTGTCAAATATTACTAAGGTGACGACTGAAGCGATTGATTATGCACAATCAATTGGCGATTATGTTGTTGCTATGCATGTTAGTTTTGATGTTAATCCAAAAAAAGAGCTGGAAACTTCAACACAATTTAAGTTGGACTTTCCAGATGTGAGATATGTCGATATTCATTCGTCGTATCGTTCCATTGTCAAACCAGCATTGAGCTTCGTTGACGCAGTGGCAAAACAAGCCAAAAAGCGCAATCATTCAGTCACTGTTTTGGTGCCACAATTCGTGCCTAAAAAGCCTTGGCAAAACGTTTTGCATAACCAAAACTCTTTACGCTTACGAACGGCATTTGCTTCGCGAGAAGATATTTCTGTTTCAACATATTATTATCATTTAACTGAGTAATGTGGTCTGCATCGGTGTCTCGACCGGTGCATCACGTACATAAATGTGCTATTTAGGCACAATTTTTACCATTATAGGAGGCTATAACCATGTCAATGGAAACAAAATGGACGCTATTTTTTATTTGGGTGGTCATTGCAATGACAATCTCAACCGTTGGTTTAGTTATGATTATACGGTGGTACCATCGTGAAGTTAAAAAGGTCAAAGCACAAAAACATGAAGAAACAGACCAAAAAAAATCATAATTTCTACAAAAATAGGTGTTCATGTATGAATATACGTGCATAAAATGCTATCATGACGTATAATCTTAGATATAAGATAATAATTAAGGATAATTGCGATGAAAATTTTGATGATTGAAGACAATAAATCTGTATCCGAGATGATGAGCATGTTTTTCAAAAAGGAAGGTTGGCAAGCAACATACAGCTATGATGGTAATCAAGCAGTTGTACTATTCGCTGAAGATCCTTTCGCATTTGATTTAATTACATTGGATCTCAATTTACCGGGATTAGGTGGCATGCAGGTAGCGGCAAAAATACGTGAGATGAATGATAACGTGCCACTAATCATGTTAACTGCAAGAGACAGTGAATCAGATCAGGTATTAGGTCTTGAAATGGGAGCTGATGATTACGTCACCAAGCCCTTTAGTCCGATTACATTAATTGCTCGTATTAAAGCGATTGCCCGCCGTGCAGAAAAGGCGGCCATCAATTCCCAACCGACCCACGAAAAATTTGACGTGACAACGGAACATTTCCAACTTAATTCGAATACTCGTGAGGCATTCTTGGATGGCAAACCAGTTAAAGCATTGACACCAAAGGAATTCGAATTACTCAAGACGCTAGCGCTTAAACCTCGACAAGTGTTTTCTCGAGAACAATTGTTGCAGATGGTGTGGGATTATGAATATTTTGGGGATGAACGTACCGTTGATGCTCATGTGAAAAAGTTACGTCAAAAAATTGAAAAAGCTGGACCTCAAGTTATTCAGACAGTTTGGGGAGTCGGTTATAAGTTCGATGATTCAGGAGTTGAACCAGAATGAAAATTATGCACCAACAGATGCTCGCTTTTCTCGCCATCCTTATGACGATGATTGTCATTGTTGGTTTTTTATTTGCGCAATTTATGTTTCACTCTGTTTACGAACAGACATACAGTAATCTCAATAATTACGCGACGACTTTTTTTTCATTGGTGGTTGATACTGAAGATGACAGTGGCAACAAATTAAATGTAGATCCTAGTGCATTTAAAACTGCTAAAAAAGTCATGTCAGATCAAGGTGTTGAAGTGTCGATTTATGATAACAAGACCCACAAGCGCGTTTATGGTAATACTGGCCCTAAAAAGATTAGTGAAACACTTTGGCAAGAAACTTTTTCTGGTGACTCACGAGTTAAACGAACACGAACAGGTGAACAACTATCAGTGTATCGTGGTTGGATGTATGGTGGTGAAAAACTAGGTGTGGTTCGTGTTTCACGCCAAATTGTAGGACGCAGTGCGCAATCAACAATGTTGTTAGAAGAAATGGTTGCTGCCATGGTGATAGGTGGTACGTTAGCAATGTCATTAGCAGCTGTTATTTCGTGGCGTTGGTCACACGTGATTACAGATATGCAACAAGCCACAGAGCAAATGGCCGAAGGTAATTATGAACTCAAGCTAAAGCGAACTGGTAAAGACGAACTCGGTCATTTAGCCGGTGATATCAATAATTTATCATTAGCATTACGCGCCCAAAGTGATGAAATTATTGAGCAAGAGGAACGACGAAAGCAATTTATGGCTAATGCCTCGCATGAAATGCGTACACCACTGACGACTATGTCAGGTCTGCTAGAAGGATTGGCTTATGATGTTTTTCCGGAAGAAGAAAAGTCGCGTGCTTATGCATTGATGCAAAAAGAGACACAACGGCTCATTCGTTTGGTAGAAGAAAATCTTGACTATGAAAAGTTAAGGGCGAATAAAATTGTCTTACGAAAACAAAAAATTGATGCTTACAAAATGATTAGTGATTTAAGCAACCAGTTAGCTAGTAAAGCAGCCCATGAAGAGACGACTATTGAGATTTCAGGTGATCAACAAGCTACGGTTTTTGGCGATCAGGATAGACTGACGCAGGTGCTTTTTAATTTGATCAATAATGCTATCCAATTCACGCAGAGGGGACAAATTAAGGTGTCAGTGGCCCGCCAAGGTAATGCCACAATCTTTAAGGTGGCAGATACTGGCATTGGCATGACAGCTGAACAAGTTGACAATGTTTTTGAGCGTTACTATAAGGCTGATCCGTCCCGTATGTCAACTAAGGGTGAATCAGGCATTGGTATGGCGATTGTCAAACAGATTGTCACATTGCATGATGGTGATATCACGATTGATTCCACACCAAAAGTTGGTACGACAATCACTGTTACTATACCAGATCAGCAGACTGTCAATTAATTTTCGTCAAGGGCATGTTTACAAGATTTTGACGGAAATATAACATCAATCCCTTATACTGAAACTATCAGATATGAGGAGATTGAGCCATGCAATTAACAGGCAACGATGCCAACATTAAGGCATTTGACACGACAGATACTGATTTTCAAACGACGGCCAGCGAGAAAAAAATACTCACAATTTTATTAGGTGTGGGTGTGCTGAGTCTCTTGGTGGCGACATTTTTTGATAAGAACGTCACTAATGCAGTTATGGACCAAAATTCAATTTTTGGTAATGTTTTTCAAAACTATGCCGACCAAGGCGCTGGCATTGTATTGTTTGCTGCATTTGAAATTATTGCGTGGACTATCTGGCGACGGGTACAAGATGATGTTTTGCGCTATGTGATGACGATTGGTGCGCTAGCGTTTGCGTTTAATCAAATGTTGGCTATTTTGCAAGATATGTTGAGCTATACTTATTCAATGTTGAATAATTTATCTAAGGGTATTCCAATGGGCGTGGCAAACAATACTTCTGCGGTGAAAAATTATCCCGAAGTTTTGCGCTGGGGACTGGCTGTCGTTTTAACCGTTGTGCTGTCATTCTTCTTTTATAATTGGTTACAAAGTAAAAGCGATGCAGACATTCGTTACTTGGTCACAGCGGCGTTAGTTGGTATTGCAGTGGTCTTTATCGCGCAAACGACGATTGGTGAAATGAAGTCATTATGGGGACGCTTTCGACCTTATGAAATGACGACAGTTGCCGGCAATACGATGAGTGAATTTACCCCGTGGTATCATTTAAATGGTATTAATGGTCATAACTCATTTCCCTCAGGTCATACCATGTCTGGGTGGTTATTCCTCTTCTTGGTTTTCTTTGTTCCTCGTGGCAACATTAGTGCTCAGAAGAAAATGACGATTTTTGGGATTGCTATGGGAATATTGACCGCAATGAGTCGTGTGCGCATTGGTGTTCACTGGTTGAGTGATGTTACGGTTTCAAGTATTATTGTTGGCTTGATTATTTTCATGGCAAGCCGCTTATTAGCTGCACACTTTGTTGAACCAACAAAATAAATATTTTAAAGCATACAAAAAGCGGTAATCAATGATTGCCGCTTTTTGTATGCTTTAAAATGTTTCGGTTGGAATAGCGTTGAGTTTTGATTGCCAGTCAATGGTTGGATATTTACGCGTTAACGCAGTGGTTAAGACGCGCTTTGCTAAATTGCCATTGCGGGTAAAAATAGGGCCGTGGAAGTAGGAACCGTAAACGTTACGGTAAATTACACCTTCTGTTTGATCCATACCATTATTACCATTTCCAGAAACGATAGTACCTAAGGCACGTTCACTTTCACCTAGAAATGTGCGGCCCTGGTGGTTTTCAAACCCATGATATTCTTCACCAGTTTCGTTATTTTTAATCACAATGTTGCCAGTCAAACGTTCATTGTTGCGCACAGTTAATTTAGGATCGTGCATATTGGTTGTGTAGTGATCCATGACACCAATACCGTCAACTTTTGTACCGTCAGCCATCATCATATAGTGACCTAGTAATTGGAAACCACCACAAACGGCCAATAACGGTCCGTCATTTTCAATATATTGTTTCACTTGAATTGCCTTGTCTTGTAAATCATGGGCAACGATTGTTTCTTCGTAATCTTGCCCACCACCGAAAAGAACAAAATCATATTTGTCAGCGTCAAAATCATCGCCTAATGATACTAATTGATAGTCAACATCTACATCAATTTGTTTGGCGTAGTAGGTTAACGCGATAATGTTGCCATAATCGCCATAAGTGTTCATTAAGTCGCCATAAAGATGGGCTACGGCAATCGTATAATCAGCCATTAGAATCCTCCTTTAATATAACCAGCGCTACGCAATTGTTCGCGTAATTGTAACATTGCAGTATAAGTGGCTGCAATGTAAACCTTTTGTGTGGGTAGCGACTTGATAGCATCAACAACTTTTGTCAAATCCTCGTAGACACTTTGGTCAGCAAATCCAGCCATTTTGAGACGAACCTGCATGTCACGGTAACGCTCACCACCAGTGGCGATGGCTTTTAAATGTGACTCATGTAATTTTTCAAACTCTGCATCCCAAATCCAACTTGTGTCAATGCCATCGGCATAGTTTGCGTTAAGTAGTGCCAATAATGAAAAATCATCGTTTTCAGTCAGCATCATATCAATCACTGAGTTAGTGCCAACTGGATTTTTGATTAGGACAATGGTGACGTCCTTGCCGTCAACATTAATGGCTTCTTGGCGACCAAAAATTTGTGCATTGGATTCAAAAGCTGCTTTGATGTCTCTGGCTGGCACTTCAAATTCTCGACCAACGGCAAATGCAGCCAGCGCATTATAGATATTGTACAAACCACCAATTTCAATTCGTAAAGGGGTATTGTCAATACTAAATTCAGAATATTTTGGCGTCAATTTGGTGACGTCGGTGACTTGATAGCGTAAGTTAGGTCGTGCAAATTGATCGGTTACGCTGAAATATTTGCCTAAATTAGCATAAGTGATGAAATCGTAATGTAGTACTGAATCATCGGTTGGTGACAGAATGCCATCAGTGTTAGTGGGTGCTTTACTTGGTTGGTAATCCTCAGGAGACACGTGGTTAAATCCGAAGTAAAGACGCTCATTTGGAAAATCACCACGCGTGAAAATGGGTGAATCACCGTTGGACAAGACCACTGCTTGTGGGGCGTTTCGGATACCTGCGACAATTTTGTCGTAGGTCGTATAAATTTCACCATAGCGGTCCATTTGATCGCGGAAAATGTTGGTCAATACAAACATTCTTGGTTTGATGGCGCTAGAGACTTTTTCGACATTGGCTTCATCAACTTCTAGCACCGCGATTGGTTTCTTGCCATTGTTTGATGTCACACGACTTGTTACCAGTGTGCCCGTGATGCCTTGAATCATGTTAGAACCAGATGGATTAGTAATCACTTGGTGACCACCAGCCTCTAGGACACGGGTGATCAGTGCTGTGGTCAAGGTTTTTCCGTTGGTGCCAGTTACAATCACCAAATCAAAGTCTTGTTGAATACTTTTTAAAATATCTGGGTCGATTGCCACGGCGAGCTTGCCGGGCAAACTTGTACCCCCGCGATGCAAAACATCATGTAACAGCCAATATGCTGATTTAGCTGTTGCTTTGGCTAATGAATTTTTAAGTGTCATAATATCCCCACTTTCATAAATATCATTTTAACATATCCCAAGCGGTGATGACGTGGTTTGTGAAAGGGGTAAGTGCCGTTGGACACAACTTCTTCACAAACTGTTTGATCTTTCTTCACACCCCCCCCCGAATTTTTAGCATATTCACACTGTAAAATGGCATTAAGGTCTGAAACTAAGGAGAAGCGCTGTGAAGGTGAGACAATTATTTTTGATAACAGTACTGATTATGAACAGTTTACTACCATTGATGTCTGTACAGGCAGACGCTATTGAAAAGCCACAGGCTAGTGCGAGTAGTAGTGCTGAAAAAACGATTGCGGATGTTAAAACGGTCACACAAGAACCTCAAACGAGTTCATCAGTAACTATTGCGTCGGAAAATAAGACAGAATTAAAAGCGCCAGAAAATCAGGCAATCACTTCTGAAACCACACCGCTGCAAAAAGCGGCAGGTATCGTAGAAGTAACTGACTCTGAAAGCTTTGTAGCGGCTTGGAACGATCCTGATACACAAAAGATTATTGTGACAGACAATTTCGATTACACACAAAGCGCAGTGACTCAGCCACGTCAAACTGATATTGAGATTACGAGCGATTCAACTTATCCGACTAACAAGACCATTACATTTGTTAATAACACAGTTTATGGCTTACAAGTTGATGGCACAGGTAGTGTTAGTCCTAATATTAGTATTCACGATATTAATTTTAAATCGACTAGTGGTGATAATAGTTTGCCAACTATCCAAAGATTATCCGATGTTCAGAACAGTATTCTGTACCGTAACACCTCAGAAAGTAACAGTAATACGGCTGGCACATTAACTTTGTCTAATGTGACCTGTGAGTTAGACAATAACAGCGCCCAACTTTCTGGAAATGCCATGTCAGCTTTTGTGGTGCCTGGCATGCAGATTACGCTGCAAAACCATTTAGCAATGTCCACCCGTGGCACGCAACTCGTTGGTTTGAGTATTCATGCTGAAGATACTGTTCGCTATAAAGGGGTTCACGATAATTTAGATTTATATTCAGGTAATACTCATAGTTTTTCTTTCCTGGCAGCGACTTGGAGCACTTATGCGAACTTAGCATACATTGGCACGCCCAGCAATGAGTATTTCTATAATACTAATGCTTCTTCTGGTGATATTGATATTGACTCAGGGGCAAAAGTTTATTTATCGCGATTAAATGATAGTTGTGGTGACGCCAATCTGTTGGCGGCTCAAACAGGTGTAATTGCCGGTGAGTACACTTCAGTCACAATTAAAGGACAGCTTGTAATGTCTGCTAAAGATGCTGCTTTTGTCTTTAAGTCGAGTCGTGGCCCAAATGCACCAGAAAAAATTGTTGAAATTAATGTCAACTCTGGTGGCGTCCTTGCAATTCAAGGGACAAAAACTTCGGCACCATCAACTGGGCAGAGGTCAGCATTGGGCGTTATTCAAGCGTTTGGGGATAAACAATTAGGGCGAATCAACATTAGAAAAAATGCAACTTTTTATCTGAAAACAGCTAATGGTTATGGGCAAACTTTTGTTTCTTATGCCCAAACGCGTAATTGTCGTGGGATTGAATTAAATATTGATTCCCCGAGATATGTTTTGATAGCAGATGCAGGGACGAGTTCTAGCACAGGTACTTGGGCCGGATATTGCCGTAGTGGTTCTAGTGGCGCGTTTAATGCCAATTTCAAAGCCGATATTACTGATTCTAATGTGAGTTTTTATCAGAATATTTCCAGTTTCAACAGTGGCAGTTATTTGACGAATAACCCACCTGCTGATTCTAGTAATTGGGGTAACATCGATATCAAGCAAATCTCACAGCGTAACGACGGTACAACGAAAAATGGTTACTACCAATTAACTGGGGCAACAGAAGCTGTTGAACAAGATTTAATGGTCAGAGGACAACAACATGTCCTTGAAATTACATCACATAAAATGAACTTTTTGGACTATGCATCAATAACTGACGCTGATACTGCAGCAAAACGAGCGGGAATACCTAACGCATCCGATCAGGCTAACGCTGTTAGTGATGCTGATCACTTCATTCGTGGTCAAATGTCAGCGACATCAAAATTAGTCCCTGTATTTACCACGCCAGATAGTGAGTGCAGTGGAATGGCTAATTTCGCAACTGAAAATGAAAACGATGGCATTACAGTAACATGGCAGTCACCCGGTTCACCTGGGGTAGTTGATGATACGGTGACAACTGATAGTAATGGTATCTTTGTATTTGAAAGTAAGAAAAGCATGGATGATTCTGTTCCTGAGGGGGTAGCAACAAGTCACGTTAAGTACCAAATAGGTAATAATGCTATCAGTGTGAGCGCTGGTGGTCAGACTTATGAAACTAATGTGCGCAAAACGCCAACTTATGCCCCTCCGGTATATGATTTGGCTTCAATGGTTATTGTCGGCATGCCAAATATTACGTTTAAAACAGCGATTGCTGCTGACGAGATAATACTTAATGCCGAAGACAGTGCTGAACTGTATGTACCATTGGTCACACTGACTAAAGCAGCTAACTCGGAAAATGGTGAAGGAAAAAATTGGACGTTTGATATGGCGGCGTACAATAATGACTATCCTGACAAACCAATTACGGCTAATATGGGAATTGAATTTTGGGTTAAAGCACAGCGTGATGGCGAATCCATTGAATCAACACGTATTACTCATGTTTATCATGATTATACGGCTGAGGCAGTAACATATCGCAATATTGCCCCAGATGCCGCAATGCCATTTATCAGTGACACAATTGAAATGATGCGTTTTAATCCGTTAAAACGTGGTAAAAACGGTATGTTTAACGTGGAACACCTTGATTTAAGTCGAAATTATGGTTATTTAACCGTAGATGATGGCTCGGTACATCACAACAAGCCATGGCAAATGACTGCTCGCTTAGAGTCAACGGGTGCTTTTGCAGATACAGGGTTACAACTACAATATGTTGATGAACAAGAAAATACTTCAACTTTGTCAAGTGCTGGGGACAGTTTGATAGTTGCAACCGCTCCTCAAGGAAATAATGGAGCATCCAGCGTGCGTTTAGACACATTGTGGAATCAAACAGCAAACGGGCACGGATGGTATTTGACGCTGAATAGTTGGCGCACTGATTATTCGCCGGCTAAGTTCAATTACGATGATGACGATGGACCGGTGCTATTATGGCAACTTGGTGACGTACCGGACATTGAATAAGGTGATGAGTAGAATATTCTGAATTTAGTCGATAATTCCTCGCAAAATGATCACAATTTTAAAGTATCCTAAAACACACGGCGTCATGACCAAAGTGTATGGGTCAAAATTGAAGTAAGCGGGGGGTGTATGAAATAAAATAATTATAAATGTGCATAGCATTGCGCTTTTAACGGCTAAATGACTAGTGAAAGAAAACAAGTAGTGTGATAGGAGAAAACATGATTAAGGCTAAAATTTTAATGACGTGTTTAGTGGCTATAATTTTGGCCCCGATAACTGTTTCTGCTGATAACTATGGTTCGATTTCAAACGGTTTTACATTTGACGTTGAAGACAACAACACGTTGCACACAACAAATACCAATCCAGATTGGGGCGATATGGGCGCTGCAATCAACGATTCTGAAATAAACTTAGTTGGTGGAGAAGGTTTTGGTATCTCTCATTTGCCAGTTTACAATTTTGGTGAAATTAGTGCTAATGATCTGCGAAACGAAAACATTGCTACTGATGTGGGTGGATCGTACCACATCAAGCCAATGGTCAATGCCAATCAAATTGCTACAAGCACAGGATACCAAACCAAGTATCTACGTCCATTTGTGCAATTGGTTGATCAACGTGCAGGAAAAGTGGCTGACTCACAACTAAATGTTTCAATTAGAATGTCACAACCGTTTACAGGTAGCTATACAGGTGATGATAGCGAGACATCTTTTGATATTCAACCGGGTATTTTACTGAAAGCAGATGCAGGATTTGACTACACAATTTCGGGTAATATGGTGGTTGCTGGAGATACTGGTCATGCAACACAATTCAAGTCAAGTTGGCATGGTGATTTGGGCGCCGGTCCTGCAACAACACTAAATGATAGTGTTACAACCATGGCTAGTGGTATGTCGGCAGCTAGTTTTGGCACGATTACTTATGAGTATGGCTCACTGAAAGGACAAATTAATAATCCAGATAGTGATAACTGGGCAACGGCAGGCAATATTGTTGGTAGTTCATTGTTTTCACAAGGGGATCGTGTTAATAACGGTTTTTACCTAGAAATTCCAAAGAACATCACGCTCAAAGCAAAATCATATCAGGCTGAATATACGTGGACGATGGGAGACACACCAACAGGTACTTGAAGCGGTAGTGACCTATAAATCACGAATGCGAGAAAAGAGATGAATCCATTTAAGTTTTTAATGGCGGCACCAGATGCCACCCAAAAAGTACCACAAGAAAAAATTGCAGCCACCTATAAGTGGCGCCAAGCAGGCGTACTATTTTCAGCTGTGGTGGGTTATATAGGTTACTATATTATTCGCTTGATTTTTACCACTGAGCAAAATGATATTATGAAAGCTTATCATTTTACGACCGCAGATATTGGTTTAGTATTAGCCTGTTTCGGTGTAGGATATGGGATTTCCAAGTTGTTTATGGGTGCGTTGAGTGACAAATCTAATCCACGTTATTATTTAGCAGCAGGATTAATGGGCTCAGCAATTTTGAATTTATTCCTCGGTTCAACTCGAAATATTTATGTCATGATGTTTCTGATGATTTTGATTTCTGTGACACAGGGGATGGGGGCACCTGCTGCTCAAAAACTCATTCAATTATGGTGGGGTAAAAAATGGCGTGGGACTGTTTATGCTGTTTGGTCTTCCGCCCATAATGCGGGCGCCTTTGCTTGTGTGGCAATTGTTGAGTTTTCGATTTTGATGTTTTCACACTCAATAGCTGCTATCTTTTACACAGCATCAGCCGTTTCTGCTATTATTGCGATTTTGATTGCGATTTTAGGCGCCGATCGGCCAGCAACCGTCGGATTGCCGTCGATTGCTGAATATACAGGTGAAGTGACTGTCCTACAAGATGGTGAGACAGTTGAAGGCGACACCACGCAACATTCAATTTGGTTTGTTTTCCGACACTATATTTTAAATAATAAAATTGTTTGGGCAATTACGTTGACGTCAATGTCACTTTACTTAGTGCGGTATGGTGTCATGTCTTGGATACCAAGCTACTTACATCAATTTAAAGGTTTTGATGCTTCATGGGCAAAATGGTTGGTTGGTATTTTTGAATTAGCGGCTGTACCAGGTGTGATTATTTTAGGTGCAGTCTCAGATTTTTTGAAAGGCAAACGTGCATTAGTATGTATCGTCTCAGTTTTGGCGCTGATTGGTTGCTTGACGGTCTATTTCACCGCAACTAATCATACGGTCATTGTCGTTGCGTTGATCTTGATGAGTACTTTAATTTATGCTCCGCTGACTTTGGTGGGTTTAATGGTTAACGAAGCAGTTCCAAAGTTTGCTGTTGGGTCATCAACAGGATTTATGGGATTTTTCCAATATTTAGTTGGTGAAGTGGCGGCGACGGCACTAATTGGTATTTTAGTGGCTCATTTTGGATGGACGGCTAGTAATACAGTGCTTTACTCGGCGGCAGGTTTGGCATTTGTATTATTAATTCTAATCATGATTTGGCAAAAGCAAGCGTTAAACAAAGCAAAGCGCGATAAGTAATATGCAAAGGATTCTGAATAATGACTATTCAGAATCCTTTTTGCTTGAGATAATTTTAAACAATTATTATCAGGGTAATAGTGAGTAAATTCACGATTACATTAACTTGACCTTTTGTTGACATTAACCAAATATTGGTTTAGTAACATTGATAATAGAGGTAAATCAAACGAACAGAAAATTTATCTCTTAAAAATAATTACTACGCTGCAACGTCCATGAGAAGGGAATCACAAATGATTAACAGCAAGCGCAAAAATATTTTACTTACTTCTGTCCTTTGTTTTAATGTATTGGCAACAGCGATCACACCAACTGCGGTTATGGCTGATACAGTGACAAATAATGACTTAAAAGCAACGAAGTCGGTGGTGTCAACCGGTAATGCTGACCATGCTTTATTGTCGATTGTTTCGGGCAATGATGTCAACCGTCCGATTAATCTACGGACACTGTTTCCTGATGACAGATTGCGATCGGCAGTCGTTGAAGCAGTTAAAAAATTAGGCTACAAAATTACAGTGAGCGCTAATAATGTTACATGGGATCAGTTACTATCTATTCATGAACTCGAAATTCACAATACCGATTTGAAAAACTTGGACGGTATTGAATGGTTAGTTAACTTGGAAAGTTTGGATGTATCAGACTCAGGTTTGTCAGGCACACTAGTACTCAAAAATTTGTCAACATTAAAAGAAATTGATATTAGTCGGACAAAGGTAATGAAACTTGATACTACTAGTGAGTTAAATGTGCATGCTGATGGTTTACAATTGGATGATCAAGTTAGCTTGAATCACCAAAAGTTAACTTATGAAGCTAAAGCTTTTTTGGAAAATGGTTTGAGTTTTAGTGAACTAACAGTGGCTCAAAATAGTCAACAGGACTGGTCACTCGAAAATGGCGAATTTGTCAGTCAGAATCAGAATGTGGATCAGAGTAAAGGCATTGACATTTTAGCTCATCAGGAAAATGGTGTTGTATTGCCCATTCATGTTTGCTTCACAAACGCTGTGGCACCAAGCCAATTGACTGAACCAGCACCTGTGCCAAAAACAGATCCGGAAATGACGATCAGTCATTTTAAAATTGGTGGACAGACTGAACAAAATGATTCAAAAAATCTCACACTATTTGATGATACAAAAGACGTATCGTTCGATTTGAAATTATCCGATGGTGTTAAACATGATTACGTCTTCTTGAACAAAATAGTGACACAAAATGTTGTGCCTAAACTCGTGCTAGGCGGTACGCTTTTTGGTGCTAATCAAGAAGTCACAATTGATGACAATGACAATAGTTTGTTGCACGTGAAGCTGACGGGTTTTGATGCACAGATTGGTGATGATTTTTCAATTGCTGTTGCAGAAAATAACAGTCGCTTCAATCAGAATTTTGTAATTGCCGGAAAAACGCAACAAATTAAATTGCAGCTTGACGCCAATGGTGTCAAGTCCGACTTCAAAGATGGTGAGGCACCTGAAGAAAGGCCGCATTACACAGCTAATCTCACTGTTAAATCTGGTCTTTTAGTAAATGATTTGAATGCCGGAGACATTAGCTTTGGTGGCGTTTTCAGCGATGCAAAAATTGAAAAGCTGACAACCGATATCACTCATAATCAAATTGTTGTACAGTTTAGCCATCCAGCTGTACGCTATATGGATCAAAGTCGAAATGGTCAAATTACGATTAAAAACGGTTTAGGTTATGCTGATAAACAAAATCGTAATGTTACGCGTCCAATTACCGTTAATGTTACAGACCCGTACCGACCAAAACTGCAATATGACAACTCAAATGCTAATACACCAAATATTAATGGCACTTTTATTGCCCAAACGGTCACAAATTCGGTCATCAAAGCCGTCTGTGATACTTTAAAAGAGTATGGTAAAGGTGCATGGTTGAAGGCTAATCCGTTGTTGACGGGTATGTCAAGCATACTATTTTCAATATTTGGGGATGACAAGAATCCCGTCATGGACAAACTCAATGAGATGGATAAAAAGCTTGATGACATTAAAGCAGGGATTGATCATCTCAGTACAGCGGTCATGGACGAAAATAAGAAATCAGAATTAAAAAATAGTATTGATAAAGTAGAAGATAAAGTACGAAATTTGTTAGAACCAGGTATTTCGGCGCGTATCAATAATGCTGGGCATGCCATTGATAGATTGAAAAAATATGAGGGTGACGTGACAAATAAAAATGATTCTCAGACGATTGATGATTATTTTCAGCAACTCTATTCAACAGGACGCAATGGCAAGAACACGCATTATGAAGATTTACGATCATTGCAAGATTTCATGTATGATGCCACCGGTATGAAAGCATTGACAACAACAAATTCGATTATGAATAAATTTGCAGAATATCAGTCTTATGAAAAGGATTTTAGCACGCAAGCTACCAACGACAGAAAGCAATTTGATACAGCGTTGAGTAATGCTTATGAACCGGCCTACCTCACAATCATGGCAGCTATTCAGTATGATAGGAATAAAATTGAACAAGAAGATGCGGCTGCTGATAAGTGGGCGGACCAATTAGCTGACGAAGCCAAAAAAGACCCTACTCAAAAAGCTAAGCTAGAAGCTACTGTGGCAAATATCAAAAACCAGATTAAAAAAGATACAGAGGATAACATTAAACAAGATAATAAATACTTAGATATGAGTGAGCAGCCCAATGCTGATAGCATGGTAAAACGAGATGATACATTTGTTAAAAATATTGAAACAGATGTGAATAATATCAAAAAAATTGACGATGATTTGAAAAATGGTAAAATTTACAGTTATCGTTTGAAAAAAGATTTAAACAAAACACTGGGGAACGATAGTGATTTACATTTTTATAAATTGAGTGGTAAACGAATTCCTGATGGTGACTGCAAAATTACTTGGCAGGGTAAAAGTCGGACAATCAATGATATTTGTAATGGTTCGATGCCCTCCTTGGGTGATTTTAATAAGCGTGTTAGCACTGAAGATATCAAAACACTAGTTAGTAATCAAAATGCACGTGCCAACTGCGATCCAGTTGGGGCGAATTTGGTCAAAGATTTGAAGTCAGCAGGTTTCGTGGTACCTAGTCAGGTGCAGTATTATGATAATATCTGGAATGGGACACTTGACGATTCCGACTATGAGCCATGGGGCCCTTTGTTTGATACAGGCCATTTGAAAGCAAAAGTTGGTGTCATTAAAGAAGATTCACCAAAAGAGGTGTTGCACCAAGTGATTGATTACAACATTGGTGCATTTAATAATATTACATCATGCCATTTTGAGGAATGGCAAATGAATTTTTTGCAATATGCTAATTAACTACAGTCATTTCATTAAATCATGGGAAACTTAATTGTTTATCATGATTTTTTTGTTACTTACTGATTTGGTGTAATTTGGTATAATTGAAATAGTTTGATTTGAGAAGAGGTAGTGATTTGGCACAATTATTTTTTGAATACGGCGCAATGAGCTCGGGCAAGTCAATTGAAATTTTAAAAGTGGCGCACAATTATGAATCGCAGGGACGCAAGGTGCTGTTAATGACACCAAGTGTCGATACGCGTGATGGTGTTGGCAAAATTGCTAGTCGTATTGGTATGTCGCGCGACGCCATGGCCGTACACGAAACAGAAAATTTGTACGAAGTGATTAAAGCGGCCAAAGATGATAAGTTAGCCGCAGTATTGGTAGATGAAGCACAATTTTTGCAGCCAGAACAAGTCGACCAATTGGCTTATGCGGTGGACACGCTACACATACCGGTCATGGCCTTTGGACTGAAACAAGACGCGTTCAATCAGTTGTTTGCTGGTTCCAAGCGCTTGATCGAAATGGCTGACAAATTAGAAGAAATGAAAACGATTTGTTCTTTCTGTGGCAAAAAAGCAACGACACAACTGCGAATTGTTGATGGCAAACCGCAACGTGAAGGGGCGCAAGTGTTTATCGGTGGTGATGAAGCGTATATTCCAACTTGCCGTTTTCACTGGTATCACCCCGATCAAGACAAAATTGACCAACTACTATCGCATTAATTTGATGAGAACTAATTGTTCTCGTACATAATAACGGAGGAAAATATGAATCCAATCTTTCAACAATTACAAACCGTCGTTGATCGTTACGACGAATTAAATGAACAACTCGCTGATCCCGAAGTGATGAATGATGGTCAGCACTACATGGCACTCTCAAAAGAAGCGGGTAGTATCCGTGAAACAGTAGAGGTCTATCATCGTTATCAGCAAGTTATCCAAGATATTCAAGATGCGCAGGATTTGTTAGATGATCCTGAAATGGCGCCATTAGCCAAAGAAGATTTGAATAGTCTCAAGCCTGAACAAGAAGAACTAGAAGATAAACTCAAGGTTTTGATGCTACCTCAAGATCCCAATGATGACAAAAATATTATCATGGAAATTCGTGGTGCTGCTGGTGGTGACGAATCATCTTTGTTTGCAGCCGATTTGTTAGATATGTATCGTCGCTATGCTGAACGGCAAAATTGGTCATTGAGTATTATTGATGAGTCCACAACAGAAGTTGGTGGTTACAAGGAAGTTGCGGTGATGATTACTGGTGACAGTGTCTACTCGAAGTTAAAGTTTGAAAGCGGTGCGCATCGTGTGCAACGTGTCCCTGCAACAGAAACACAAGGACGCGTCCATACCTCAACAGCAACGGTTGGTGTGATGCCAGAATTTGAAGATATTGATTTTGAGCTTAATGAAGCCGATTTGGAAGAAGAGTTCTTCCGTTCAGGTGGTGCCGGTGGTCAAAACGTCAATAAAGTTTCAACAGCAGTGCGCTTAATCCATAAACCTACGGGTATTATGGTTAAAATGCAAGAAGAACGCACACAAATTAAAAACCGTGATAAAGCGCGAAAGCTATTAGCGAGTCGTGTCTATGATTTTTACGCGCAACAAAATGAAGCAGAATATGCCGAAAAACGTAAATCTGCAGTGGGAACGGGAGATCGCTCTGAACGGATTCGGACTTATAATTATCCGCAAAATCGTGTTACCGATCACCGCATTGGTCTCACGTTGAACAAGCTTGACCGAATCATGAATGGTGATTTAGGTGAAGTTATTGACGCCCTTGTCATTGCTGATCAGACAGCAAAACTGGCGGAATTAAACAAATGACAGATAAGCATTTTGATACGCCGCCACAATTTGGTTCATCCAAGCCACAAGTCAACAATCAATCGGGCAAGCTAAATGCACCAAAATGGTTTGAATGGGATGACATTAAAAAGCCAACTGACTTAAGTCATGTCAAAATTTCATTAATTGAGGCCAAAAAGTGGGCGTTAATTGAATTGCGTCAAGCTGGTATGTCTGAGCAAGATGCGAAAGACAATCTGGACTTTTTGCTAAGTGGTGCGCTTAATATTAACTATGGCATGTTGCGCGCTAACATGAGTCGACAAATGCCAGCAGCACTAGCAACCATTTGGCCCAAGTGGGTCTCTGAGTTGGTAAAGAATCGGCCGCCACAATACATTTTAGGTCATGCCCCTTTCTTTGGTCGTGAGTTTTTAGTAGATGAACGGGTGTTGATTCCAAGACCGGAAACCGAGGAGTTAGTAGATTGGATTCTAAAAGACGCTGGATCAGGCGTTCAACCGGTCTCTGTGTTAGACATTGGTACTGGTAGTGGTGCTATTATTGAAACATTAATGTTGGAAAATCAGCGTGTGCGTGGCTTTGCAACAGACATTTCTGATGATGCACTAACTGTTGCACAAGCTAATGCCCAACGCTTTGAATTGTCATTCTTACACTTTGCCAAAAGTGATGTGTACAATCAATTAGATGGTCTGGTATTTGACATTATTGTTAGTAATCCGCCTTATATTGCGACTCAAGATAAGCACGAGATGGATGCGAGTGTGTTGACATTTGAACCGCATAACGCGTTATTTGCGGAACATGATGGTTTGGATATATATGAACGAATCGCTGCTGGTTTAGATGAACATTTAACAGCACACGGGCGTGCGTACTTCGAAATCGGTTATCAACAAGGACCGGCGGTAGTTGATATGATGCAAGCGGCGTTACCCAACGCCAAAATAACATTGCGGCAAGACTTTGCGGGACTTGATCGCATGATTCGAGTGGAGAAATGAAAACAACAATTTTTAAAACAGATGAACAATCGTTAGCTGAAGCAAGTGCATTATTACAACAAGGTGAGGTTGTCGCATTTCCAACAGAGACGGTCTATGGTTTGGGTGCTGATGCCACAAATGAAGCAGCAGTGCAAAAGGTATTTACTGCAAAGGGACGTCCAAGTGATAACCCGTTGATTATGACTGTTGCTGATGAATCGCAATTAGATGAGTTTGTGGTGATTTCTGAAGCTGCTAAGACTTTGATGGCGGCATTTTGGCCGGGTTCTCTGACCATTATTTTACCTATCAAGCCAGGACGTGTTGAGATGATCGTCACTGGTGGTTTGCAAACAGTGGCCTTTCGACTACCAGATAATGAAGCCGCGCGTCAATTAATCCGCGTGGCTGGTGTACCAATTGTCGGACCAAGCGCTAATATTTCTGGCAAGCCATCACCTACAACGGCGCAACACGTATGGCATGATATGCAGGGCAAAATTGCAGGAATTGTGGATGATGGTCCGACAACTGTGGGTGTTGAATCGACAGTAATTGATATGTCAGCAACGACACCCACAATTCTTCGTCCCGGTGCGGTGACACAACAACAGTTAGAAGCGGTATTAGGTGTCAGGGTTGTTGACGCAACCAGTACGAAATCAGTTGCTAGTGATGTCACACCAAAAGCACCAGGTATGAAATATCGTCACTATGCGCCAGACAAAAATGTGGTGATGTTTGACCGATTAGATGCACTGACATTAAAAGAAGTGTTGCAAAAAAATGATGTTGTGATGGCACAAGATGCAACGATTGCAGCAATGGCAATTCCCCAAGATAAAACATGGTCACTTGGCGAGTCATTAGAAACAGCCACAGAACAACTATTTGCTGGTTTACGTTATTATGACGATGAAGCCACAGTTGCTACCATCTATGTTGAAAAAATGCCACCAATTGGCATTGGTAAGGCATTTAACAATCGGCTGGGTAAAGCGGCAGGAAATCAAGAGTTTAACATCTAAACTAAACAGAGCGCCTAAGGACGCTCTGTTTTAATTTGCGCTAATATTTCCGACGCGGTTTTTGAAGGGTGATTGACGAAGTTGGTCAATTGACCATGAGTATTATAAAAAGGATGTTTAATATTATTCATTTGTGTTTGGTGGACTAGTAGTAGCGAACGAATGTTGGGATAGTTTATCGTTTGTAACGCACGATAAAATTCGTATGCTTCTGACTGCGTATTTTGATAATCTATGTAAAGATTGGTATAAAGTAATGTGGCCTTTAGGGTGATCTGAACTTCGGCATTACTATCATTTTGGAACAATTCTTGGCTGTGTTTCATGACCTGTTCTAAAAGCGTTTTTGAAAAATGTCTGAGTAAAATATTTTGGACCGTGTTGAAATAATGAGTGGCATGTTGCGTGATGATTTTGCTATCAAGTGCGTGAAATTTGAGGTATTGACGATCAACTGCCCAAAATAGTTTGGCAAATTCATTCTCATTTTCAATTGTCATGAAATAATTATCGGCGAGCTGTAATTCAAATAATGTCCAGCCATCCACGTCGGTTTCTCTCATAAAAGTGATGAGTTCAGTTAACGGTTCTAAAGAATACAAATTTTGATTGTTACCAGTGCCATAAAAAAGTAGATAGGCGCGCATCGCGACAAAACGAATATTGCGTGATCGATCATGTCGATATTTTTCAGACAATGGTAACAGGGCGGAGATGTTTCTTTCATTGTATAAATCATTCACGAGTTGCGTCAATTCATTTTCGTCATCAAAATCGTAATGATTAGCGATGAAAAGAAATTCTGATATATCAACGTTGAGATTCTTTAAGAGGGCGATGAATTGATCGACACGTATGTGGTGACGGTTATGTTCAAACTCACTATAAAACGATCTTGACATCACACCAGCATAAATTTCAGGTTGTGTAATACCTTTAGCAAGACGAATTTGTCTAATTGTTTGACCAAAGTTAATTGTCATCACACTATTTCTCTCTAAATTAAAATATGTCGCCAATTGGCGACGTTTGTTTTATTGTAACACGATAATAAAAAGATGATAATCGTTTTATAAATTTTATAGTGAGGGCATGATCATGTGGCAAATTATTAAAAAATTCAAGCGATTAAACATATTACTTTTACTAGGTCTTTTGATTCAACCTTTAGCGCAAACACTCGCCTCAGTGACGATTTCACAATCGATTAACGCATTGGCAGGCCACCACGTAGCAACTTATCTGTTTTATGTGATTTTAAACCTTATTGCATGGGTTGTTTTGCTTTATTGTGGCTATTATTTTGTGCCAAAATTTGAGGAGAAAGTGGTCCAAATTCAAAGCAATTATATTCGAAATCAGGTGATGAATCGACTATCACAAACTGATTTTCATCAGTTTCATCAAAAATCATCAGATGTATACGTCTCATATTTTACAAATGATATTAATCGGATTCAACAAGAGGGTATGTCAGCACTTTATAGCACTATTAATGCAACGGCACTCGCTATTTTTTCGGGTTTGGCTTTGATTTATTTTGACTGGCGCTTGTTAGTTTATGCCATAGTGTTTGGGGCGTTTTTAACGTGGTTGCCAAGGCTTTTTGCTAAAAGAATGCAAACCGTAACACAGAAACAAAGCGCTGCAAATGAGACTTATACCGGCAGACTCGCGGACATTTTAGCGGGATTTGATACCTTTAAACAGTTCAATCGCAGTTCGTTAATGGTAGATAAAATGCAATCGACTCAAGATAAAGTGATGACACAAAACATTGCTTATACGAAACAGCGTGGCGCTATGCAAGCCAATATTTCAATGGTTAATGTTTTAACGCAAGTTGGCATGAGTCTGTTGAGCGCAATTTTATTTTTTAATCATGACATAAAAATTGGGGCACTATTTTCGGTTGGTACTTTATCGGGACTGTTATTTAGTTCTGCCGCAACAGCTGCTGCGAGCTACGCTCAAATTGCCGGAACGCAAGCAATTTTTCAAAAATATCAGACGATTATCGTAGCACCAAATCAAGGGCATAGTATCAAAACAATTAAAAAAATTACGTTGCAAGATGTCGTTGTGCGATTTAAAAATGATGACACAATTCATTTTCCACCGTTAACATTCTTAGCTAATCAAAAATATATGATTGTCGGACCAAGTGGCAGTGGTAAATCAACACTACTCAGAGTAATTGCTGGTCAATTAGTGCCGGAACATGGTCACGTTTTGTATAATGACCGACCTGAAGAACTCATTGACAACCAATCCTTACGTCAAGGCATTGTTTTTGTCACACAAACGCCTTATTTATTTTCTGGTACATTGAAAGAAAACATCACTCTGGATCGCAACATTCCTGAAGCACAGTTAAGGCAAGCAATTAAACAGTCTGGTCTATCAGAATTTGTATCTGAAAAAGGATTAGACTGTCAAATTAAAAGTGGTGCAGAAAATTTATCAGGTGGTCAAAAACAACGGATTGCGTTAGCACGGGGATTGGCACTGAATTGTCAGGTCATTTTACTGGATGAGGTAAGCTCAGCTATTGATCAACAGGCTGCTGTCGCCATTGAGCGTGATATTTTATCAATGTCAAATAAAACAGTGCTGATGATCACACATCAGCAACATGCTGCTGTTTTACCACTAATTGATAAGGTGGTTTCGATTTCCTAATAAAGCGCTGAGATGACAGATATATTTTCAATTTACAGAAAATAAATTGTGAACAAAATGTAAACGTTTACATTTAAAACGTTGTTAGATAGGCGTTTTCAGCGTTATGGCTTGATACAACGGCGATTTGTGCTTTTTTTTACTTGATATTTTGTAAGCGCTTTGATAAACTATATTCAGAAGCTGATTAACAGCTAAAAAGGAGAAATTAATCATGGCACAATCAAAAGATTTTCATATCGTAGCAGAAACTGGTATTCACGCACGTCCAGCAACTTTGTTGGTTCAAGCAGCTTCAAAGTTTGCTTCTGATGTTACTTTGTCATATCAAGGTAAGGATGTTAACTTGAAGTCAATCATGGGTGTGATGTCATTGGGTGTTGGCCAAGGTGCTGATGTTACAATCAAAACTGAAGGTGATGATGAAGAAGCTGCTATGGCAGCTATCGTAGAAGCAATGGGCACAGAAGGACTCGCAGAATAACAATGACTAAGAACTTCAAAGGAATCGCGGCAAGTAATGGTGTGGCAATCGCCAAAGCCTACTTGTTAGTTGATCCTGATTTGTCTTTTGACAAAAAAACAATTAATGATGTGACGGCTGAACAAGCACGTGTCGACGATGCTTTGAAGGCTTCTAGTGAAGATGTAACTTTAATTAAATCAAAAGCTGAAAAAAACCTTGGTGCGTCTGAAGCACAAGTTTTTGAAGCGCATTTGATGGTGTTAGCTGACCCTGAAATGTCTGGCGCAATTAAGCAAAAGATTGCTGACGATAAGGTTAACGCTGAAACTGCTGTCAAAGAAGTAACAGATATGTATATTAGCATGTTTGAAGCGATGACAGACAATGAGTACATGCAAGAACGTGCAGCAGATATTCGCGATGTGACGAAGCGAATTATGTCGCATTTGTTGCATGTTTCGCTACCTAATCCTGCGCTGATTGATGAAGAAGTGGTGCTAGTCTCAAAGGATTTGACACCATCTGACACAGCACAGTTAGATCGCCAATTTGTTAAGGGTATTTTAACTGATTTAGGTGGTCGTACAGCGCATGCTTCAATCATGGCGCGTACATTGGAAATTCCTGCTGTTGTTGGTTCTGATGTAGCCACAAAGGAAATTGCTGCAGGTGATTTGGTCATTGTTGATGGTTTGACTGGGGATGTGATTGCCGATCCAGACGACGATACATTAGCAGCGTATCAAAAAAAGGCTGATGACTATCTCGCACAACGCGCTGAGTGGGCAAAGCTTAAAGATGAACAATCTGTCTCCGCGGACGGTAAAGAGTTTGTCGTTGGTGCCAATATTGGTTCACCAAAGGATATGGCTGCAGTCTTGGATAATGGTTCTGAAGGAATTGGGCTTTATCGTACAGAATTCCTTTATATGGAATCAGACCATTTGCCAACTGAAGATGAACAGTTTGAAGCCTATAAAGCTGTTGTTGAAAAGATGGGTGACAAGCCGGTTACTGTTAGAACAATGGATATTGGCGGTGACAAGCATTTGAGCTATTGGCAATTGCCAGAAGAAGAAAATCCTTTCTTAGGCTACCGTGCCATCCGAATTTCATTGGATCAAACTGAAATATTTAGAACACAATTACGTGCGTTACTAAGAGCGTCAGCCTTTGGTAATCTGTGGATTATGTTCCCAATGATTGCGACACTTGGTGAATTCCGTGCCGCCAAGAAAATCTACGTTGAAGAACGAACTAAGCTTGAAGAATCCGGTGTTAAAGTTGGTGACATTAAGCTTGGCATCATGATTGAAATTCCGGCAGCTGCCATGTTAGCGGATAAATTTGCTAAAGAAGTTGACTTTTTCTCAATTGGTACCAATGATTTGATTGGTTATACAATGGCTGCTGATCGTGGTAATGATCGGGTTGCCTATCTTTACCAACCTTACAATCCATCAATTTTGCGTTTGATTAATAATGTCATTGCTGCGGCACACAACGAAGGCAAGTTTGTTGCGATGTGTGGCGAGATGGCTGGCGATCCAATCGCTGTTCCTGTTTTGATGGGTATGGGCTTAGATGAATTTTCAATGAGCGCCCCATCAGTTTTGCAAACACGTTCATTGATGAAAAAATTAGATACAACAAAAATGGCTGAATTGGCTAAGCAAGCATTAGATGCTGAAACCAACGACGAAGTGATTGCACTCGTTAAAGAAGTCACACAATAATGTATTGAACGGCTGCCTTATGGCAGCTTTTTTGTGATAAAATTAAACCTATGAAGATTTTAGCATTTGATACAAGTAACCAACCACTGACAGTGAGTTTGGCAGAAGACGAACAAATTAAACAGATTTTTACGACCAATATAGCGCGAAATCACTCGATTCAGTTGTTGCCGGCTATTAAGTCTGCTTTGGCAAGTCAAAAATGGCAGCTACAAGAGATTGATCGGATTGTTGTGGCACAGGGACCGGGCTCATTTACTGGATTACGAATTGGTGTTACCGTGGCGAAAGTTTTAGCGGATACATTAAATACCGAATTAGTTGGTGTTTCCAGTCTTGCTATTTTGGCATCACAAATTTCTTTTAATGGTCTTGTTGTGCCATTATTTGATGCACGTAATCAAAATGTTTTTGCTGGTGTTTATCAAGAAGAAAAGTCAATTTTTCCAGAGTCTCATCAACCTATTAGTAACCTATTTGCTTTTTTGCAGACGCAACCAGGTAATATTTTATTCATGGGTGATACGACACCGTTCCTTGACCAAATTCACGACCAATTTGGTGATCGTGCGTCAGTATTGACGCCTGAAGATAGTTTACCTGAGGGAGAAAGCATCATCAAATTAGGTATTGCCGCAACGCCAACGTCTCATATTGCCAATTTCAATCCTAATTATTTACGGAAAACGCAAGCCGAATTGAATTGGCTTGCAGCCCATCCCGGTGAGGACAAGCCAGAAAATTATGTTTTTGAAGTTTAAACGACAACAGCATTTACCGTTTAATTTACCAAAATTTGAGGCACAACAGGTCGAAATTGGTGGGGTATCTTTTGCTTTGCGTCGTGCAACACTAAAAGATATCGATACTTTAATCAAGATAGAAGAAGCGGTTTATGAGGGCGTTGCACCGTGGTTATTGCGTGATTTCATGAGTGAATTATCGCGACCACATGTCCGTTTATATTTAGTCGTTGAACGTCGCGGACAAGTAATCGCTTTTGCCGGCGCAGCGTATCGCTCAGACATTGGTGATATGCATATTACTAATATTGCTGTGGTTCCAATTTGGCAGAAACACGGTATTGGTACGATGTTACTTGAATCAATTCACGAATTTGCACACAACATGCACATGTCGACAATGACATTAGAAGCGCGTCGATCTAACACCAATGCGCAGACATTATATCGTAAATTGGGTTATGAGCAAACAGAAATTAAGAAGGGCTATTATCTTGGTGACCACGAAGATGCGGTCTCAATGACATTAAATTTTGATAATCAGACGGGCAACAATTGAAGATCTTGATGACATTTGGCAATTAGCAAATGAGTCTTTTGCGCCGTCTCCTTGGCCAAAAGAAGTATTTGAGCATGAACTTGGTAGTCCACGTTCTATTTATTTTGTGACGACAGGTGGCTTTCTTGGCGCGACGCAAATCTTAGATGAGGTTGAAGTTGGTAGTTTAGGTGTTTCGCCTAAATTTCAACATCAAGGCATTGGACAAGCCTTACTGATGGCGGTCTTTGCTTTGCCTAAAACGAAGCGCGTACTTTTAGAAGTAGCTAGCACTAATACAGCAGCACAGGCACTGTATCACAAAGTTGGTTTTCAACCTTATTATCGACGAGAAAAATATTACAAAAATGGTGATGATGCCATTATGATGGAGCGAAAAATTGACTAAAATAATTGCATTTGAATCGAGTGCTGATGAAACCAGTGTAGCAGTAGTTGAAGACGGGCATATTGTGTTGAGTAATAGTGTTGCGACGCAAATCAATTCCCACCAACGCTTTGGCGGTATTGTACCTGAAGTAGCGAGTCGTCATCATATTGAGTGGATCACCAGAGTGCTTGATGATGCCTTGGCGCAAGCTCAGGTTAAACCATCTGATTTAGATGCGGTTGCAGTGACTTATGGCCCCGGTCTTGTTGGGTCGCTGCTGGTTGGATTGATGGGGGCCAAAACGTTTGCCTTGGCGCACGACTTGCCAATCATACCCGTTAATCATCTAGCAGGACACATTTCTGCTGCCAATTTTAATCAACCAATCGTATATCCAGCTATGGCCCTGATGGTTTCTGGTGGTCATACTGAATTAGTTTTAATGACATCTGAGAATAAGTTTGAAGTATTAGGTGAAACGAGAGATGATGCCGCTGGTGAAAGCTTTGACAAAGTCGGAAGGCTATTAAAACTACCTTATCCAGCCGGTAAAACCATTGATGAAATGGCACACCGAGGTAAAGCAACCATTAAATTTCCAACGGCTATGGCCCACGAAGATAACTATGATTTTAGTTTTTCAGGATTAAAGAGTGCCGTTATTAATTACGTGCATCATGCCGAACAAAAACAAGAAACGATTAATCAAGATGACTTAGCCACCAGCTTTCAAAATGCTGTTGTGGATGCGTTGATCGGTCGCACGGAGCGCGCATTACGTCATTATCCAGTTAAAAGCTTTGTTTTGGCTGGTGGTGTTGCCGCTAATTCACAATTGCGCGAGTCACTAACGACACTTTTAAATGACTTCAATGATACAATATTTATTCCAGTCCCACTGACATATACCGGCGATAATGCTGCGATGATTGGTGCTGCTGGTTACTGGAACTATAAACAAAATATCTTTGCGGATTTGGATCTTAACACGGATCCAGGATTAGATTTTGAATTGTTACAATCGTGACATCATTGTGAATATTTCACTATCTTTTCGCAAAAGCCTTAAATATATGGTACAATTACTATGCAAAAGTTCACAAGTGAAATTACTGGAGATATATTATGACGCAACAACCAAAAATACCACGCGCAACCGCTAAGCGGTTACCAATTTATTTTCGTTATCTAACTTTCTTACATGATGCTGGTACAGATCGTATTTCATCATCAGAATTAAGTGATGCCATTAAGTTCGATGCTGCGACAATTCGTCGTGATTTTTCTTATTTTGGTGCACTAGGTAAAAGAGGTTATGGATATGAAGTTAAAGCGTTACTAGACTTTTTTGCCAATGTTTTGGACCAAGATAGTTTGATTAACGTTGCTTTGATTGGTGCTGGAAATTTGGGACAAGCCTTACTTAACTTTAACTTCCATCAATCGTCAAATATGCGCATTTCTGCTGCCTTTGATGCTGATGAAAAGCGAACAGGCACTATTTTAGCCGGTGTTCCAATTTATAAAATGAGTGAATTGAAGGAACAGATTAGTGCACAGCGCATTAACATTGCGATTTTAACCGTGCCACAAGGTGTTGCTCAAGATATTACAGATCAATTAGTGAGTGCCGGCGTTAAAGGTATTTTGAATTTTACGCCTTTACGTGTCACAGTACCTGCCAACGTTCGTGTTCAAAACGTTGACTTAACCAACGAATTGCAAACGTTGGTTTACTTCATTGAAAATTACGGTTCAATTACGACAGGATTATAAGTTAAATGACAATTTTAAATTTAGATGATCAAGCAAAAGTCTCAGCATATCAAAAGTTTGTGCGTGAAAATCCAAGAGGACAAGTCACACAAGATCCACTATGGGGTGAATTGAAAGCAAACTGGAACCACGTGTATGTTTATCATGAAACAGATGGTCAAATTGATGCAGTTATGTCAGTGCTAACAGTTGAGGCCGTCCCTGGTAAAGTTTTAGCTTATGCTGGACGTGGACCGGTTGCCGATATCGAAGATGTTGATTTAATTAAGGAGTTGATTAAGGAAGCTTTAGCAGCCTTACCAGATAATGTCTTCTTGTTGAGAATGGACCCTGAGGTACAGTATTCTGATGAGTTGAATCAAAAATATCTTGATGCAGGTTTCCAAACGCGTAATACGCAGGTTACACACATGCATGGCAATATTCAACCACGCAAGAATGTCGTCTTATACTACGATGGTCGTGGTGAAGGTGCTACGCCAATTACCAATGAAGATGAATTGATGTTACATTTCAAACCTAAACTTCGTAATGATATCAGACGTGCATTTCGCGATGGTGTGACAATTACATTTGGTGATAGTGAAGATGACGTTCGGGCGTTATTTGATACCTACGTGGCAATGGCAAAAAACCATGGTATTACCCACAGACCATTAGACTACTTCCTTCGTATGCAAAAATTGTGGGCAGGGACAGGATTATTCCGTGTCTACTTGGCTCATTTTGAAGGACAAGTGATTGCTGGTGGTTTAGGCTTTGCTTATGGTGATGAAATTTGGTACATGTATGCCGGTTCTTATCGCGAATTTGGCAAACATAACGCACCCGCTGCCATTCAATATGAGATGCTTAAATGGGGATTGTCGCTGGGCAAAGTCGAATATGATTTTGGTGGCATTGGTGAATTTGATGTTTCTGATGGGCTTTATAAGTTCAAACATGAATTTGCTTATCACGATCCTAATGCTGAATATATCGGTGAACTTGATTGGGTCGTTGACGAAGAAGGTTATAAAGATTACCTCAAACAATTTGATTGATTAAAAAAACGCCTACTGGCGTTTTTTTAGTGCAGTAATTAAGGACCTAATATTCAACAATCGTGTGTCAATTCTTGACAATACCAAACAGGGTTATACCGAATTCGAGCTAACTACAAATGTAATCATTACAAAAGGAGATGAATCATCAGCGTAACTATTTTAAGTGAATAAGATGATACAATGGCTTGAGCAAAGAAATATGCTGATTTTAAAGGCATGAGTGTTACAGGTTTAATAGCTTACTTGATCGAAGAAGCACGCCAAGATGATGAAAAGAAATAGATTAAATTATTCCTTTTTCGTTTGTTTTAGGATTTACACGAACGTAATTGTCCGCAGATAACTGCAATAATTCAGTATTACGTTATTTAAATCGAGATGCGCTTGTGCTTGGTTGTGCGAATGGATTATGCTTCAAAATAAGCTGATAAAGGCTATAAATGACGTAGAGAAAAAGCCGGCGGTCGATTACTTCGAATCGGCTCATTTCTATCAATACTATAATGATACACTACCATATTTGCACAAATCATCATTTTTTGATAACCTGCTATAAAAAGAGGATGATTAATTCATGTATTTTGATTTTGACGAACTGGTGTCGAATTATGGCACCAAAACAGCTGTTATTGTGGAAGGGGAAAAATTTAATTATGACGAATTGGCTCAATATGCTCGTGAATTGCTAAAACAATATTCTTTTAAAAAAAAATACATTGTCTTAATTGCTGATGAAAGCCTGTTATTTATTGCTCAATTTATTGCTACCCACTACGCTAAACGTGTGCCTGTTGTAATTAGTAAACATGATGTAGATAGAATCGATAAAATACTGCTTAGAGTGGCAAATCAATGGCAATTTATAACAGATCATGATAACAATGATAATGACCAACAATATAATGATAATAACTATTTATTTTGTGGGGCAACATCTGGTACTACTGGAACACCAAAAATTTATCAACGGAATTGGCAATCTTGGCAACGAGGTTTTGAAATTTGTAATGAAATATATAAACTAGATGAGTATTGTTTTCTGACAACCACAAGTCCAATGTCAACATCACTTGGAATGCACACACTACTGTTGAGTTTATACTTGGGAAAAGCCTTCCAAATTTTTAATAAGTCATCAAAGCAAACAAGTGGCATAAAAACGTTGCTTTTCACTGTGCCTACCTATTTGTCGTCTGGAATTAAATATGAGCTTAACTATTATAATATTTTGGGTGTTGTGTCTTGTGGTGGCGAAATATCGAATCAATTGGTAGCAAAATGGCGGGCACAACATCCACAAATTAAATTATATGAATTGTATGGCTCTTCAGAAACGAGCCTAGTTGCTTGGCAGTTGCTTAATCGTGGTAAGAAAGATGGCTGTGTAGGACAATTGTTTCCTGATGTAAATGTTAGTTTTACCAACAACGAAGAATTAATAGTGCAAAGTCCTTATTTATTTAGTGGATATATTGGTGATGATTTTCGGAATTCGGTCATTACAGACGATGTTGGGACTTTACAAAACAATCTGTTATTCATTCACGCGCGAAAAAGTGATGTTATTAATCACGGTGGTAATAAAGTTTATCCTAGTGAAATTGAAAAGTATTTACAAAAATATTTAAATGAAGTAGTTGTTTTTGGCGCGCCTAATGTGATTTACGGTGAAAATATTATTGTGATGACGACAACTCATTTAATAGACACAGAAAAATTAGATAAAATTTTAGCTAATGTTTTACCAGCATATAAATTACCTTCAAAATATATTAGTGTTGATAAAATTCCAAAAACTGACAATAATAAGATTTCTAGACAACAAATACTATATTTATATGAACAAGGAAAAATTCAATGAGAAAAATAGTACCAAAAGCGGTTATTGTTAGCGCTAAAAGATTGCCAATAGGAAAAATTAACGGCATTTATGTCAACAAAACACCAGAAGAGCTATTTTCACAATTGATCCAACAGCAAATAGCAACCGTCCCTCATTGGTCAAAGAAAGAGATTGATCAAGTCATTTTAGGTAACGTTACTAATTTAGGCGGTAATTTGGCCCGAAGGTGCGCTTTAGCAGCACAATTACCAGTTGCCACACCGGCCTATACTATTGATTGTCAATGTGCATCTGGATTGATGGCTGTGATATCTGGCGTTCAAAGTATTGTTAGTGGGGATGCAAGATTTGTTTTGGCAGGTGGAGTTGAAAGTACATCAACTGCCAACCCTATTATAGATAGTCAGACAAATAAGCGAATGCAGCGCTTTCCTATGGTGCCCAAAGGGCAATTAGATTTAGACATGGGTATTATTGCAGAAAATATGGGTGAAAAATACCATATTTCAAGAAACATGCAAGATGAATACGCCTACAAAAGTCACATGAAAGCTAAAAAAGCATTTGAACGAAAAGAAATAATTCAAGAAATTATACCTTTTGATCTTGATCAACACATAGTTGATCAAGACCAATGTCCACGTTTTAATACTTCCGTGGAACAATTGGCTCAACTTAAATCGGCTTTTCGAGAACATGGGACAGTGACAGCGGGTAATAGCTGTCCAATCAATGATGGAGCAGCTGCAACATTTTTAAGCGACTGTCATCAAGTAAAAGATGCGCAAGGGTATTATTTAGATCATGCTACAGTAGGTGTTGCCCCCAATGAGTTTATAATTGCTCCCATAATGGCGACAAAAAAGCTATTATCACAGCTTCATCTAACCATATCTGATATTGATGTAGTTGAGCTGAACGAAGCATTTGCAGTGCAAGCCATACTATGTTGTGATCAACTCGGCATTTCAGAGAAGCAACTGAATCCTTTGGGTGGTGCACTAGCGTATGGTCATCCTTATGGGGCAACAGGTGCCATTTTGGTATCACGTTTATTAAATAGTTTAAACCGTTTGCATCGGCCGGCTCTAGGGATTATTACATTGTGCGTTGCGGGCGGCATGGGTGTCAGTGTTTTGATTGGTAATAAATTTTGGCAAAAATGACTGTGGATTATTATAAAACCACAGCATTCACTTCGATTAAGTTGCTCTTATAATTAGATGCTTATTAACATTAAAAGTTGACGATTATTCTCCATGGTGATAATCGTCAACTTTTTTTGATTGATTCAAAAATTAGTATTAGGAGGTTGTAGGAATTGTCCGAGACATACATATGCCAGAAAAATTCTTTGGTAGTTAAAAGCTATTTCTGTTGTACGGTCCTTGTTCTGGAAAATTTTTGGCAGGTCGTTTTTGGCAGTAATGTCAAGAGATGGTATAATAATAAAGTTTTAAGCAAACAGCATATATAATGTATAATACTGCGGCTTTATCACGTTTTTAATTTAATATACTGACTAAATTGCATATATATTTCATACATAGTTGGGGAAAAGTTGGGAGCTAGAAGAGGCTTATGATTTTTTCCATTGCGTCTGTTTGCCCTTCTTTAGTACCGTTATTATAATACAATGACATATCAATTTTTGAATGGCCCAGAATGTTTGCGATGTCTTTAGGATTCAATCCGGGTATACCGAAAGCTATGGTTGAAAATGCATGTCTCATTTTGTGTGGCCAAACATGTATATTCGTTTCGCGACTTATGATTTTGAATATTGTTGATAGCTCAGAATATCGTACTTGTTTTGCTAAATGATTGACAAATATCAGATTATTTTTTGACATGATCAAGTTGTTAGATGCATATACCAACTTCGACTGTTGAATGCATTGCTGTAGATGTTCTTCAATAATCGGTGGCATTGGGACCCAACGATTTGATGAGGAGGTTTTTGGTGTGGAAACTTGGCCATGTATATTGATAGTTTCAAAAATGCCTAACATGTTTTGTTTGACATACTTAACTCTTATCCCCATAATCTCTTCGTGACGTAGTCCAATAAGTGTTAACAAAGCCATTGTTCTTTGTTGGAGTGTTAATCTTTCTGAATCTTTAATGAAATTGAAGACAGTGTTAAATTCTGAACGTGTAATCGAAGTGTCCCTGGAGGGCGAGCCAGATACTTTTATCTTTTGTATAGGACTTTTGCTTATTACATCATTTAGAACTGCATCAGTAAATACTCCTGCAACAAGACCGTTAAGTAAGCGCATGTAATTTTTTGAATATCTTTTTGTTTTTGCGTACTTAGTAATCCATGATTGATAGTCTAGACGTGTTACGTCCTTTAATTTAAACTCTCCCCACGTAGGAAATACGTTTCTTTCAAACATATAAGTACTTTGTTTATATGTTGTATAACGCCAAGAACCATTGTCAATTTTTTCCTGGCAGTATTGGTTGAAATATTCGTATACGGTGATGTTTTTGTTATTAAAATTTGTTGAAACTTGATTCAAGAGATCTTGTTTAGCCGCCCTAGCTTCGTCAAAAGATCTAAAACCGTTTTTTTCAATGAATTTCTTTTGGTTGCGTACGGTAATTGAAAATTTTATTCGCCATTTTTTGCCTTGTGTAGTTATATAGCTTTGTATTTGTGGGTCTCGTCGTTCTTTCTTATATGTGTACCTCATTTTTTGTTATCCTTCCTGTATTTTAAACGATAGCAAGGTGTTTAACTAGGAAGTAGGGCAGTTTATAGTCATGACCATGTGGACTAATATCGAGATAAATTAAAGATAATATTAGAATATTTTTAAGCTTTTTTTTTTAAAGAACAACCACTCCAAAAATTGATGTTTCATGGTTGGCATTAATGGGCATATCATCATATTTTTTATTGAGTGAAACAAACCGTGCGCCACTATCATCACTAACAAACTTTTTGACATAAGCTTGCTGATCATAGTTTGCAATAACAATTTGTCCTGAGCGAATATCGGTTCTTTTTTTGACAAAAATTATCTGCTTGTCTTCAAATAAGGGTAACATCGAATCACCATTGACGATAACTGCATAATCATGATCAGGCACGATACCGTCATATGAGATGGTTTCTCGATATTCGTCACTCAAATATTCTCCTGTGCCAGCAGAGACGGCACCGTATAGTTCAATATCTTGTTTCGGACGCTTAAAAAGTCGTGGTTGACTATTTTGTAGTTGGTATTGGTGCTCGCTATAAGCTAATACCTTTTTTTGGCGGGTAATAGAGAGGTTGGCTAAAATGGCATTTACCTTATCACTAATATTTAACGAATTTTCGGATTCGATAAGGGTTGATTTTGGCACACCAAAATATTTTGACATCATTTCAATTTTATCAATTCGCGGATAAGTATTGCCTTTTATCCAGTCAGTCAGTGTTGTGTAACTAATTGCTAAATCGTCGGACATTTTGTTGCGTGTTACACCCTTTGATTTCATTAGTCGAGAAATATTTTGCGACATAATTTTTTTATTGCCTAATGAGCTCATAACGTTGACCTTTCAAGTGATTTTATATTAATATTATACGGCCAAACCGTAAATAAATCAAACCAAACTAGTCTCGATCATTATTTTCTATTGACATTACGATTTAACCGTAATATAATAAGGTTGTTCAGAAAGGAGAAGACATGAAGGTAACGTTGAAAGCTCTTCGAGCTAACTTTAATCTAAACCAACGTGAAATGGCTCGAATTGTTGGTATTTCTAAACGAACTTGGCAAAATTATGAACAGGGGAGAACTGTTCCCAGTACAGCCGTACTTAGGAATATTGAGAAATATTTTAATGTTAGTTATGATGAGCTTATTTTTTGTCCTGGAAAACGGTTTAATCGTAATAAAGATCCGGTCATACAGTATATAGAAAGTTAGGAAGTAGTAATCCATTGAGATAGCAAGGTATTTTATGGCTGAAGTTGAATTAAATGATGTAATAGATAATATGGAAAAATTGTTTTCTCAACAAATAACAGAACTTGACAAGCTTCATCGTCAAAATGATGTGATTGTATGGAAATCTGATAGCCAAGCTGCCGCAGAAACAGGTCTTGGTAGAACGTATTTTTCTCGTATTAGATATCAGTTACCGCACATTGAGATAGAAGATGCAGCCACCGGTGTTAAATCAACTGTCTATCCTAAGGCAGCGGTAAAAAAATGGTTAGAAGATCACATTGAGTATTATCATTAAATTTTGTAACTAGTAGAATCACAAGTTTAATTGTGAAATAAAAAAGGACACATAAGTGTCCCCAAATAATTGAATATCAAGTTACAAAGATAACCATCATTCGTTTAAAAGTTTGCACCTTTAGCATAACGGTTTTTGATGGAAAAAACAATAATTTGTTAAAAATTAAGGTTAAACATGGCAAGTTATTGTTGAAATTGTAGCGATAGTTACGGAGGGTCGATTGATTTCGGGTCGCAGCGTTACTTTGATTTGAGTTCTGACGTTGCACTATTAAAACACCGTAATCGTCTGGTTGATGTCAGGGGATCCAAGGACAATGAGATAAATAGAATATCAATGGTGTCCGAGAATAAGGTTTTATTCGATTTTAGGTTTATTTAGTGTGCCATGAAGCAGTGTGAATGTGGAGCGTGCAATTTGTAGCTAAAGATCAAAGTATAGTTACATTTTTGATTTTAATTTTTATAAGATAATAAGTTTTTTGATGATGGAGTTTAGTGAAAGAAAGGACGATAATGATGGATGATGACAAACAAAAATTTGTTCTCGTCGTACGTAGTGATTATCAACGTCTCATGACATCAAGGGAACATGCAGAATTGTTAGCTGATTTAAAGCCATTGGCTGGTAAGTATGAGTTCCATGTGTCGGTTGAGACTAAAATTTAATGTATTGTTGCTAAGAACATTTTGGTTATTTAATCTAGAGTGTTCTTTTTATTTTGATTAAGAAAGCGAGTTTTGATTTTTATGAGTAAGATGTTGAAGTTGTTACCTGAAAAGGGTAACTTGAAGTTTTTGTATTTAGGAACACCTGATAATGGACGACCACAGTTTTTGATTGAAGGTTCAGACGCTGATGCCTTGACTGTTACACCAGTTGGTAAGTTGCCAGAGGGTTTGAAGCCAAAAGATGTTGTGAATTTTGAAAATATGACGTTAGATTTGGTGCCAATTGGTGGTTCACGGACTAAGGTTTCTGGTTTGACCGCTGTTATTAAGAAAGAGAATGAAACAGTAGCGACTACCTGGGCAAATGAGTCAGCGCGTACTATGGTTGTGGTTAAGGGTGAGTATTTCCCTGTTGTTGATACAGATTTCTTTACGGGTTCATTTATGTATGGTGCCACTCGTGATGTCTTTGAAACTTTGAATTATCAGGAACAACAAGATCGTGGTTCCCGTGTTGGTGATTTGATTGCTAAAGATGTTCGTGTGAGTGATGAAAATGGTAAGGCATTAACAGTTCGTGTTCCTGTGGGCGTATTCCCAGAGGGTGCATTTAAGCCATTTGATAAGGTTGAATTTGAAAATTTGGTGGTATCGTTGTTTGACGGTTCAACTAATGATGATCCAGATCAAGATGTTTTGTTCTTCTCTGCTAGTGGCATTTCAAAGGCAAGCGCTGACAATAAGCCACAAACACCTGCTAAGCCCGCTGAAAGCAAAGCAAAGTAATGTTAGGAAAGGGGTTAATCAATGAGTAAATTATTTCCCCGTGGTTTCCGTGTTCGTTATTGGCATAGGCATTTAAGGCGTGATGTGTTTATTGCGATTGGACTGGTGCCAGTTGTCATATTTTTGATCACGATTATCTTTCGGTTACTTGCAAGTATGCCACCTAGTAAAGGGCTGGTAAGTTTCACAAAAGCACTGGTCACACAAGTTGATTGGTTTGCTTTTGTGAATAGTTTGTTACCAGGGCTTTATGTAACTTTGATTGCTATGGTGGTCTTAGTGCTTGGTGCTAGTTACTGGTATTGGAAGACTTATCAATTTCAAGGCTTCTGGGCGACTATTTTTCGTTTAGAACGCTTATCTAATTGGTTGATTGCTAATCAATATTATTTAGTCAAGGAAGTTGATGAAAAAGAACACCGTTTGAGTTTCAATTTGAGTGGTGAGAAAGGTGGTTGGCATTGGTAAAACAAAAAATTAAGCTGCCAAAAGTCAGTTTAAAGAACAATGGAAAGGTTGGTTTCTCAATCTATTTACCAATGGACGGACAAAAGTATCAAGATCGTTTTCGTGATCGACGTATTTCACAGCCTATGTCGGCTATGTTGTTTGCTGACGGTGTGGGAACAAATGACATTTTTGGGTTTAAGTCATTTGACTTTATTTCTAATCCGTTGGGATTACGCTTAGGGCTATCTGACATGACCATAACAGATCATACGATTGAAATTATGAAAGGTGTGGTTTGGGATTATGAAAAATATCCCCAGGCACTTATTTCTGGTGATACGGGTTCTGGTAAATCATTCTTTTTGTTTAGTTTGCTGAATGGTCTGATTAAAAGTGGTGCGATTGTTGATGTTGCGGATCCAAAAGAGACTGATTTATCAGTGCTTGGTAAAACTGCTTCACTTAAATATCGTGTGTCTTATGGTCGTGACCGTATTCTAAAATCGTTTTATCGTTTTTATCTGGAAATGATTAAGCGTGGTCGTGAATATCATGATTTGTTGAATGATAATTTAGAAGAAAATGTTGGGAACTATCGTAAGTATGGATTGAAACCACATTTTTTTGTTTTTGATGAATTTGGTGCGTTCGTTTCTGGTTTGAAATATAACGAAAGTGAAGCGATCCAGCAAATATTGGGACAAATTACTATGTTAGGTCGTCAATTAGGTTACTTTGTAGCTATTGCTATGCAGAAACCAACAGCTGATACGATTGGTAGTGCGTCTCGTGATCAATTTCAATTCCGTGTGGCACTTGGTAAGATGAAATCTAGTGGACTGACTATGATGTTCCCTGATGATGTTGACGAAGTGCAATTTAAGGAACTCTCAAAGAATTTAAAGGGTTGGGGTTATTTAGCTATGACACCAGGGCAAGCAAGATCGTTTTTTGCGACTGTTATTCCTAAAGATTTTGTTCCGTTTAAATATTTTGATGAATTAGGTCAGCAATATCCAGCAAATCCAGTTGAGCCAATGGGTGAAATTAAGGACTTTTTGGATAGTAAAAGCGCTAAATATGTAGAATTGAACTTTTAGTTAGTCCCTATTAGTTATTTGGCAGGTCTAATTTGATTTAGTGATTGTAGGCAGTCGGGGTACATGAGGCGTTAAGCAAAGCACTTACGGCACGTTGACCCTTTTCAGCCATGGAACAGCTCTGCTGTGGAAAAGGAAGCGCCCAGCTCTGCTGGTGCGCGACTGGTGGCGTTTGAAAAGGGGATTACGTGCCGTTGTGTCTTTGTAGCCGATTGTGCGCTGAATAACGTACAATCATTTGATCAAATTTGCCAATCCCCCAAATTACTAATAGGGGGGGTAAATTTACAGAAAAGCCAACAGGCAAAAAGCCCTCATTCTTACGGGGCGTTGATTTACAGCGATTTAAAAGCAGTGTGTAAATTTGTTTTTAAATTAAAAAATAGTGATAAAAAATAGGTTTAATATTAAATTTGACTAATAAAAACAGAAAAGAGGTTATTGAAACAGGATTTGTTATATCAATATCTTGGTATTCTACCAAATGAATTATATGGCACAACGCATAATACAGGTTATGCATTTTTATTTGGTCATTTTCTTGACGAACATGTCATTGATACACGGGTATATCAAGTTGCATTAGATAAATTACCCCCAGCGCTTGCATTGGGGACTATCGTGGATCCAGAACAGGTCTACCAGAAAGGAGAGGGTGATTGGTACATGACGTTTGCTACAAAGTCTGTTGATGAAAAAATGGATCGTATGCAGGTTTGGGACGTTATTTACAAACAAGTAAAACATGTCAGAGAGATATTTTAAGTTAGATTATGAAGTTACTAGAGGAATTGATTTAGTGGCGTTTCGTAAAGAGTTAGATTTATCGCAGGTTCAAATTGCTTTGTTTCTTAATGTTTCACGGTCAACTTACATCAAAAAAATTGAAGCTAGTGATGAAGTGATTGCCAGATTATTGAATGCTGATCAAAGGCATACGTTAAGAGTGCTGTTGAATGCAGACGGTATGAGTTTATGGCTGGATTATTTAAGTATTTCGTTTAAAATGCGTACAGCGGAATGGCTAGTCAAGACGCTTTTACAGTCAGGATATGATTTATTTATCCAACGTGACGGTGGACGTTTTGGTTACTCAATTACCTACGCTTTTGCAGGGCAAGCCTTTATTACGGTTTATGGCAAAAAAGACGCGCCAGAGAGTTTGATTACGGTATCAGGACAAGGCATACGTATTTTGGAAAATATGCTCATGCAACAGGATAGAAATATCTTTGATTTTCTAAGTCTTGCTTTGGATAACGGTGGTCATGTGACACGAATTGATTACGCTTTTAACGATATGGAACGAATTTTTAATATTTTCGATCTCTACAAGATTGTTGAAGCCAAACGCTACACGCAAAAATTTAGAAGTGAGCCAACCTTTATTGGTAATGGTCAATCGGGTGGTGCAACCATGTACTTTGGTTCTCGTAGTGGTCAAGTGTTCTTTCGTTTTTATGAAAAAGACAAGGAACAAGCAACTAAACGGCATATCCCACATGAAGACATTGGGATTAAAAACCGTTATGAAATTGAATTAAAACAAGATCGTGCACAAACATTAGCCCAGCACCTTGTCAAAACCCGCAAAGTCGGACCCGAATTATTTGCTTATTTGCAAGAGTACGTCAGATTTTATGAGGTGCCTGTCGATAAAATGGATAAGAAAGAAATTGACAAGTTACAGCAATGGGCGCCGTGGCGTGCCTTTTTGCAACAGGCTAGTGTTGTTGAGTATGTTGCGCAACCAGTCGATTTATCTATGGCGCGTTCACTTGATTGGTTTATCACCCAAGTTGCACCAACGCTAAAGGCCTTGATCTTATATTTTGGTCAAGAAACGATAGATGAAATTATTGATGACGCAGAATTAAGTCCGCGTCAAAAGAAATTATTGTCAGTTGCTGAAAAGGTCAACTTACCTTTTTAAAAGTTAAAAATTGGAGGACACACAGATGTCAGAACAAGGAACACAATTCAAAAAAGCACTTAGCGCTACTGCAACCGAAGTCGCTAATTTTAAGGCATTGTCAAAAATTGAAGACACTAATTTGTATGCTGCTGTGAACAAAGCTAAGGAAATCATGGAAAATGATCCAAAGTGGAGTGATTTAATTGGTGATGATCTTGCTAGCTTACGCCGTAACTTGTCTGTGTTGAACAAACAATACAAGTCATTGCCAAAGGTGGCGGATAACGTTATCAATTTAGCCGAGGAAATTACGCAAAAAGTAGATCGGTTTGGGGGTATGTAAAATTTGTGTTTGATAAGTTAAAGTCAATCAAAAAAGGTTATGTCAAATCTCGTGATAAACCTGATCAATCATTGCCTTATGCTAAAGTCCAAAAACGGGGCAAATGGATTAGGCGTTTTGTTAAAATTGCCCTGGTGTTAGTTGGATTGAGTGGTGCGGTTGCCTTTATTAAAGCTAGTAACGTGAGCCAAACTAATCATAAGCTGATTGCTAAGATGAAAACGTATGATGATAAGCTAGAAAAAGCTAGTATGGGACAAAGTGTTTATTCACCTAGTCTTAATCGCTATGCACAAGGCTTTTTTCAAACCTATTTCACACAATCAGATAATGATGATGATAAGCAAAAACGTTTGAAACCCTTAAAAAAGTATTTTGCACCAAATATTAGTAGCACCATTTATGATAATCAGGACTCCCAAAAAGAGACGTATGTGGGATCCAGATTATTAAATACGTTTACCAAAAATGACGTGAAGATTGCACAATATCAAGTCGGCTATACCGTTGGCAATGATAAAAATACAATTATTCGCGTTTTTAATTTGCCTTTTGCTCAAAAAGCAGGGCAGTACACTGTTTTGGCGTTACCTTATGCCACAACCGAACAAGATATTGTCGGTCATGTTGGCAAGATTGATCAAGATGACACCAATAATGCCACGTTGGCAAGCAGTGATAAAATTCAAAAGTTTGTACAAGCTTTTAGTGAGAAGTATGTGAGTTCAAAAGCTAGTGATATGTCGTTAATCATGAAAGAGCCAGAGGGACTAGAGGGACAATACGCTGTTAAGAGTATTGATCAAGTTAGTGTTTCAGGTTCAAAAGCTAACATGAATATTAAGTACCTTTTGACATTGACAGATACAGAAACAAAGCTTGAACATTCAGAACAGATTACCTTGACCGTTTCGCCAAACGGATCAACCTATTATGTGGTTAAAATGATCCATACACAAGGCGGTCTACTAAATTAAGAGGAGGTTATGATGAAAGCAATCGTAACAAATTTTATGTTTCAAATTCCCACAGGATCCATTAGTTTTACAGGTCTTCAACAAGAAGTAGCTGGCTGGGTGTCAGCTGGTATTGCTATGGTTATTATGTACTTAGTACTTAAACATTTTACCAAAGGGTCAATTGGACAATTAGTAATCAGTATTGCAATTGGTGGTTTAGTCTACTTTGTTGTTAAAAATCCAGATACTGTCCTTAATTCTGTTGGTGGTATCTTTAAAAATCTATTTAGTTAATATGGCAGAAGTTTATAACTATCAAAAGGCGTTGAAGCAAGATATTGTTATTCGCAAAATTTCAGAAGATAAGAGTTTACCTGTTGGCATTAGTTTGAAACCAGCGGTTATATTTATAGCTTCGTTTATCGTGATTTATTTTATTTTGCATGAGCCTTTGCAAGCCTTTTATCGTTCTAATTCAGACTTAGGTAAATTAGTTTATGTGGGTGCATACATTGGCATGCCTATCGGGATCGTCTCTTTATCAAATAGAGTGAAGCCTGACGGCTTAGGACTAGTGCAGTATGCCGTTTCAATCGCGACATTTGGTATTAAAAGAATACTCAATCGAACGGTTTATTATCATGATCATGTTTTGCCGACTGGTTATTTTGAAGCTAGTCACATGGCAGACACGCCTATTATTATTCAAAAATCTAAAAGTCGTGATTGACGTTAAATATCAGAAAGGATAAGCGCTAAAAATAGCGCTTTTTAATTACAAAATTATGGAAAATTCAAAGACGTACAAGTTGTATAAATCAGGTAAGTTGTGGGTGATTGGGGCCGTTGCAGTAGCTGGTGTTGCTGTGAGTGCTACCACCACACAAGTAAGCGCTGATACCGTTTCAAACGCTGATACACAAGCAGTGACAGCGACTGATACCACGCAAAATGATAAGCAAGTGCAATTGACTGCTTCATCAACTGATCAGGCTAAGACTGATGATACGGCAAAGGCTGACACTGTTTCTTCAACCGCTGAAAAAAGTACAGTGCCAACAACTGCTGGTACTAGTGTGACACAAGACCAGGCAAAGGATAGTGTCGATAAGGCACAAGATACAGTTAAAAATGACGCAGATACGGCTTCAAAAGCTGGTGTAGATGTCACAACTGGTAAGACAACTGATGTCACAATCAATGATGACAACGCTTCATCAAAAACAAATGAAGTGCTATCTGATTTGAACAAGCAGGATCAAGCAGTGAAAGACGCTACAGCAAAGCAACAAGCTAATGATCAAGCCTATGATAAAGCAACAACTGATCAAAAAGACGCTACGACAAAGGGACAGGCAGATATTGACAAGTCAACTTCTGATTTAGATAAAGAAGTTGACAATGCCAAGCAGGCAGGAATTGATGTCAGTGTTGAAGTGTCAAAGACTGCTCCAGAATACAAGTCATTGAAAGGACTTGAAGGGCAGGACTTGTTAGACGCAATGGCTTATAACATTGACTTGTACAATAAAGCGATTGCGGACGGTGTGGCAACTCAAAATCAAGACGCACAAACATTGGCTAACTTGACGGCTGAATATCAAAAGCAAGTCGCTGATTATCAAGCCAAAAAGGCAGCCGTTGATAAGGCAAACGCTGATAAAAAAGCAGCTTATGATAAGGCAGTGGCAGAGTTTGAAAAAGCGGTTAATACCGAAATTAGTATGAGTGCTAAGACACAAACGGACGCTTCAAGCGGTCAATACAAAACCTTTATGACTTCTACTGTTAATCAAAAGACAGGCGAATTTACGCTTGAACACGATATGAATGACGGTGTGCATGTGATTGGTCATGGTGTTTTGAAAGGTAAGGTTAATTGGAAAGTCGTTGCCAATGGTGACGGCTCAGAAACAATCACCGTTTCATCAATTGAGTTGTACTCATACACCTATACGAACTATTATCAAAACTCGGCTGTTAATCAAAACATTAACTTCCATGTTTATGATTTGAATGGTAAGGAATTGTTCTCTGTTTATCATGACGGCAATACGACCTTTACTAAGAACATCAACTCAACGACTGCAATTAACAAGACGTTTACTTTGGCACCGAATGCGACAAGTTCGGCTATTCAATTCCTAACCGTTGATGATAACTGGATTTGGAACACTCATGGTCAAGTTGATTGGCAGATTAAAAATACTAATGTCGCACCAAAGTCACCAACGTATGAACAAGAGCCAACAGCACCAGTTGCCCCAAAGGCAAGTGTTCATAAGATTACTGTAGCAGATATGCCAACGGCTGATAAGCCACAGGTACAAAAAGTGGATGTGCATTATTACAACATCAAAAAGACACCTAAGGTTGAAAAGACAGTAACGCCTGCAACACCAGCCACACCAAAGGCAGTTGAGACGGCAAGTATTTTGCCACATACCAATGCTAAAGAGCAAGGTAGCGGTGCGGTATTAGGTATTATGGCAAGTATTGCTAGTCTAGGTTTGCTTGGTGCAATTAGCAAAAAGTTTAAGAAACAAAACTAATTAGATTAACTGCTGGTCGTGACGTTATCACAGAATATAGCCAAATGGGGTGTGAAGCCCAAATAATGTAAAAGGGGGCAGTTATGTCATTGAGTACTAATCAGGAAGTGAAGAAACGTATCAATTACTTACAGTCACAGTTAGATTTAGTTGATATGGCAGTGCATTCGTTACCTATTTTGGTGGCTAATGTTGAAAATCATCAAACGGTAGAACAGTGTAATGAAGCAATTGATACATTCACAAAAGATTTACGCCAATTGTATCGTGATTTGTCTTTGTTTAAAGATATTAAATTTTAAGAAATGGAAGTATGGGAAATGCAAAAACAACTTTTAATCGCAGGGTCAGTGCTTGGGGCTTTGGCATTAGGTCATCAAGCAGTCAACGCTGATACTGTACCAACAACTGATACTAGTACCGCACAATCAGTACAAGCCACTTCTACTGTATTGCCACAAGTAAAAGCAGTCGCCTTAACGTCTAGTGTTGATCCAGTGGCAAGTACGACATCATCAAGTGATGATGTTTCAGATAATGATGATAGCAATTTGCCAGGTGGCGACACAGGTTCAAGTTCATCATCAGACAATGGTGGATCGAGTTCATCGGATGATAATAGTGGTACTGATACGCCAACACCAACACCAGGTGATGATGATGATAATGGTTCAACATTGCCAGATGATAATGGTGGATCACATTCATCAAGTGATCAAGGTGGCTCATCATCAAATAATGGTGGGACAGATAATTCAAACGCTGGTGGATCGAGTTCATCAAGCTATAATAACACAGTACCTTTGACACCGACAACACCTGATAAGAATGATAATGGTGAAACTAATCATGTTAAACCAGTTGAAGTAACGCCTGATAGCACTGGTAATGTTGTTTCAGTCCCAACACAAGTCGCTAGTGTTCCTAGTGTCGCCCGTACTGTTGAAGCCTATAATCAAGCGTTAACAGCTAATGATAAGGACGCTAGCAATGCTAAGGTGGTTGAAGCAAAGAAAAAGCTAGATGACGCTGTTGCTAAAGCCTTACCAGAAACACATGCAACACAAACAAAATCATCAATTGGCATTTTAAGTGCTATTTCAGGCATTTTGGCAATGACAGGCGCATTGGCATTGATATTCAAACGTTTTAAAAATTGATGAGTTCGCACCTAAAGGGGGTGTTTTTTTAATGATTAAGTTTAGTGAAATTAAAATATTTGTTGGCGCTGTGAATGTACCGTCTCTTGGTCAGTGGTTTACATTGCCAGTGGCACCTAGTCGGGTAACACAAGTTTTAACTGAAAAAGGCGCGATTGGATCAGATACTGGTAACAAAGAAATCATGATTAGTGATTATGAAGCACCATTTAAAATAGATCCTTATGAGTCAATTGTTAAGCTCAATAACATGGTTGAGAGCGCTAAAAGAGCGGTTGAAGATGGTGTTGATGAAAAAACTCTAGCTGATTTATATGATCAAGGGTTAGTCTTACTTGACAACACAATTGATAATCAAGTTAAGAATTTAGTGATTATTAAGGCAGAAGATGAAGATGACTTAGCCAACGAAGTGATCGCAAGGCGTGGTGGTGTTGGTCAACTATCCAATGATGAGATTGAGACCTATTTTGACTTTAAGAAGTACGGACATGATCTGATTTTGGGTGGTGATTTCACGAAGCTACCTCATGGCGATTATGTAGAGTTGTAGTGTTAGTTGCCGAATTTAAAGCGATATATAATGCTTATCTCTATGACCTTAATGTCACTGATATTAAGTGGACGTATCTCAAAACTACCCTTGAATTGCGCTATTTTGATGCGAACGGTTTAATTCAAATCAGGTGGCGTATTAAGAATGGTTTTGTGTTGGAAGATACAAAAAAAGTGATTGTCTATTAAAAAAGACCACTGATGATGAGGTCAGTGGTCAAAAATGGGTAAGAAAAGTTAGCATTATATTTTGTAAAACGAAAAGAGAGCTTCTTACCCAACAGAAACGATTATACACCTAAATAGAGAAAATAATCACATGAGTTAATGTCATTAAAAAAAACTACTGTTGATGCGACAACAGTAGTTAAGTTAGTTAAGTCATTGGATGATGAAAACGTCATATATTCATAAAAGGAAGATTTCAGATATTTTTGAGCGTTGCTGACAAACTTAACTAACTGATTTATATTATAACGCTATTGTCAATTGAAGATACTACAAAGCTTTGACTTTGTAGGTACATAACAAATAAAAAATAAGGGGACATCAATGAAACTAGCAGTACCATTTAAAGCCGTCAAAGATAATATTTTATTAACCCAGGACAATCAAGCTTGGGCGTATTTTAACATTGAAGCACTAAGTATTTCAGATAATGATGAGGAGGGTATTTCAAAACGACAGACACAATTGAGTTTGTTATTTGATCGTCTCGCTGATTTTGAAGATTTTGAGTTGCGTCTTTATAATCGTGATTTAGATTTGGTTAATCGTTATAAAGAGTTACAGCCCTCTTTGGCAACAGATATGGGTGATACACCCGTTCAAATGATTGTAGATGAAATTAGTGCAATCACTGCTACTGGTGTCTCACAAACAATTGAGCGCTTTGTTTTGGGTATTAAATTACATAATCAAAATTCTGGTAAAGTGATTAAACAAGCCACTAATGCTATGAATAATTTTGTAGATGAGTTGGCTGGTTGGTTTAATTATGAAAAGCCATTTGATGAAAAATTGTTTGATGACTTTAGACCTAGTGAAAAAAAGGCTTATGAAAAAGTTGGTTATTTGGATCATACTAGGCGTTTGACCACTGATGAATTAGTGCATTTAATGCGTAATAATTTTATCCAGGGACAGCTACATGATTTTAGAAAAGTCGGACAAGAACGTGATATTTTCAAATTAAGTGATACGGTGATTGATGACGGGGCAGTCAGTGGCTACGTTAAATTGGTTAATGATGACAATGTGCGTTATGTTGCCAAATTAGTGTTATCGACAACGCCAGAAAACATCACAGGCTTTCATTTATTCCGACTAGTACAAAATATGAGTTATCCAATCGACATCAATTTCAAAGCACATTATTATAAGTCTGAGGGTATCTATGGCTTATCGGTTCGTGCTGGTCAATCGTTAAAGACTGCTAGTAATAATGTGAAAGAGCGTTATCAAGCAGAGGGATTTTCTTCTAGTAAAGATGATAATACGGTTGAAATTGCCGAAGTGCTAAACGATCATATTTCAGAAAAGAAAAACTTCTTTTCAACTTTAGTGACGTTTACGGTATCAGCGGAAGATATTGAAACGCTACATGATCGTGTTGCTAATTTAATAGAATCATTTAGGAGTATTGACGTAAATATTGTGAAACCAATCGGTGAACAAAAACGTCTTTTCTATTACGATTTAATGGGGTCTGATGTGTCCCAAAACCGCTATTGGGTACAATTATTGACCAGTGAGGGTATCGGTGAGTTGTTGTTTGCGGTCAATCAACAAGTTGGTAGTAATATTGGCTTTTATATTGGACGTGGTGCGCCAAAAACAGTTGCCAATAGCACCCAAGACGCATTAGACAGTTCAAAGCGCTTGGTCTTTTTTAATCCGTTGATTACCAACGAAATTTTAGACGGATCCACCAGCACAACCAGCCCTAATATTATGATTACGGGTAAAACAGGTAGAGGAAAGTCTTACCTCACTAAAATTATTTTGAAAATTATTCAACTTTCAAATGCCAAAGCAATCTATTTTGATCCTAAGCAGGAAATGCGTAAATGGTATTCAGCGGTATTAAATGATCAGACCTTTAAAGAAGACTATCCAGATGAATATACATTATTGAATAATGTGCGTTTTGTGACGCTTGATGTTTCTGATAATACAAACTATGGTGTTTTAGATCCCTTTATAGTGATTGATGTTCGTCATACAATGGGACAAACGCAGTCAGGCGAAGAAAGCTTAAAAGCGACGGTGCAAGAAATTTTTAAACAAATTTACCGTGATTATGGTTCGTTAATTGCCGAAACAGAATTAGATCTAGCCATTAATAAAATTATTCAAAAACGACAAGCTGGTGAAACAGTTGGTATGTTAGATGTGATTGAAGAATTAGCCAAAAATGAAGATGATGACGTGAAGCATTTAGCTAAGTTTTTGTCAGGAAAGGTCACTCGTAGTTCACTATCATTGGTCTTTTCACATGGTGAAAGTGAGGGTTTGAAGTTAAATAATCGGATCACTATTCTTGAAACAGCAGGATTGACATTGCCACAACATGACAAATCGACACAGGATTACACTGAGTTTGAGGTGGCAAGTATGATTGTGATGACGGTGTTAGGGGTCTTTAGTCGGACGTTTGCGACACGGGATTATGACGAGAAAACGGTTGAAATATTTGATGAAGCCTGGACGTTTACAACGTCTGATATTGGTATTCGTATTTTTAATGAAATGGCACGTATTGGACGTTCTGCCAATAACTTGTTAATTCCCGTGACACAATCAGTTCATGATGTTAAAAGTGATAATTTTGGTGTTTTATTTGCCTTTGATGAGGATAAGGAACAGCCAGATATTTTACAACATATTGGCTTACCAGTTAATGATGACAACATCAAAGAATTAGGCAATATGGTCATGGGACAGTGTTTCATGAAAGATATTTATGGACGAGTTGAAAAAATAACGGTTGATGAGCCATTGGTTGCTATGCAACGTTCCTATCAGACGGTTAAAGCTGGTGACACGGCACAAGCCGAAAAAGCTTATCGCTAATATGTTAAAATAGAACAGTCGATAGTGATGTGAACCCGATAACTTGGACAGAATAAAAATCTGTTCAGAAAGTTATCGGGTATTCTTATGTCTAAATATTCAAATGCATTTAAACTAACGGTTGTCAAAGAATGGCTGTCTGGTCAAACTGGTTTACGTACGTTAATCAAAAAATATGATATTAAGAGTAACCAAGCAATCTCTGAGTGGCGAGATGAGTTTCTGATAACTGGATCAATTGGGTCTAAAAATCACAGAGTCTATTCACCAGAATTCAAAATGACCGTATTGAATTATCGTGTAACACACTCACAGAC
>NZ_VJYC01000007.1:0-110754 GCF_030400235.1 Leuconostoc sp. UCMA20149 | reverse complement strand
TATAAGCCTAACATTTTGCAAAACCAATGTGAAGACATCGGCTTATTTCAGTAGTACTTTATTATCAATTGCATCATAAGAAAAAGAAGCTAAATGCATTGAAACACTTGACTTCTGGTAGAAAAAAACCTAAATCATTTAATGCCTCCTCTTTAATTCCCTCACGATAATCTTCCAATTCATAGGCTTCAATAAAGTTGACGCTCTCAGCCTCTAACAAATTGTTATTAACATAATCTTCGATTTTATCTGATAAAAACCGATAGAAAATTAAACTCAAAATATAGTTACGAAATTCATTGGCGTCCATATTGCCACGTAAGTCATTGGCAATTTTCCAAAGGCGCTTTTGCAATTCAGCTTGTTGCGATTGCTGCGTTTGATTAGTATTTGACATGTCTGTTCTCTCTAATTCATCACAAACTTTTTAGCAGTTTCAATGATGAAGTTTTTAATGGTTTGTTTGGCAGAAATTTTTTCTTTAAATGGCATACCCGCTGTCAGTTCGCCAAGGGCTTTGGAATTTTCATGTTGGCTTACTTCGTATTCAGCCACTTGCTCTGCTAACTGGGACGGCTCTAACCGATGTTCTTCTGCAAAATGATAAATTTCAGCTTGACGCTTATCCGCCAAGAAATGATTGAGTGCTCCTGTAATATCCGCACCGTTGTTCAGTTCTGGAATGACCGAATCCAAGAACTGCTCCAACAACTCACGTTTGGAAAACAGTGTTGGCTCTGAGTTATTTTTTAGCGCTTTTTTGACTTTTTCTATACCCTCAGTCCGTGCATCGGGCGACGATAAGTCGATTTGTGAAATAAGGCGATTGATATAATCAACATCAATTGCATCAACCATCAAGAGCTCGGGGTAAAAATCAATATCATCAATGACAGATGCTTTTTCTTTTTGCCGTGCTTTGTGCCGTTCATAGAATGTTGCGTACTTGCCTTTGAAATCATCAAATAGCTGTTGTGTCCAGTCAAGCTCTGTTTCAATTTGCGCCCAATCAAATTCTTCATAAACGCTGATACAACTTTGCAGTGACATGACATCTCTAAATAGTTTGATAAATTCAAGTTCAGCTGTTTCACCCTCATCTAATAACCGATTGGTGTCTTCGGGCGTCGCTACCTTGTCCCTCAAAGCGCGTATTGCTTTTTGAAAGTCTAATTTTAAATCGTCATAATTCGGTGCGAAAAACGCTGCTTTGTCCCCTTGCGAGAAAAGCTGGACCGCTTCATCAGTTTTACTTTTGATGTTACGGTATGCCACAATATTTCCGTAATCTTTTGGCGCTTTTTGAACACGATTGGTTCGGGAAAAAGCTTGAATGAGTCCGTGATATTGCAAGTTTTTATCAACATATAAAGTATTTAGTGTCGGCGCATCAAAACCCGTCAAGAACATATTGACAACTATCAAAACATCAATATTATTCTCAGGTGATTTGGCGTCATGATTCTTCATACGCTTAGACACGTCGTTGAAGAAATCGGAAAATGTATCTGTACTGAAGTTTTGGTGATATTTGTCGTTATAATCATCAATGACGTTTTCTAAGCCATGACGAGAAGTTAATGTGTCGTCCTTTTGATGCTCATCATTATCGTCTTCATTAGCAGCCCAAGTGAATATTGTTGTCACATTGAGATCACTATTTATTTTCTTAAAAATATCATAATATTTTAAAGCCGTTCGTGTATCTGAAACAGCAAAAATAGCGTTATACTGGCGATTGTACGTTTTGCTACTATGGTTCAAGATAATATGTTGTACAATTTGCTCTAAGCGTTTTTCATTCTCATACACTTCTTGAACATTGAGCGCTTCAACTTCTCCGTTTAAGTTTTCAATATTTTCTTTGCTATGAATTATATTGATGTATGTGACATTAAACGGTAATACATTATGGTCACGTACAGCGTCTCTGATCAAATAAGTATGCAAACGGGTATCATAAATATCGTCAGTTGTGCGTTCATCTGCCCCTATGTTTTCTTTAAATATAGGCGTTCCAGTGAAACCAAAATGTTGCGCATTCTTAAACCAGCTGTTGACCTGTTTACGCATTTCACCGAATTGTGTGCGATGTGCCTCATCTTCAATAAAAATCACGCGTTGTTGTTTGTAAGGTTCTAACACTGACCGATAACGCGAATTTTTCACAGCATTAGCAAGTTTTTGAATCGTTGTCACGATTAACGTGTCTGTCGAATTTTTAAGTTGTTCAACTAACACAGATGTGTTGTCTGTACGGTCAATTGATGATTGTCCGTCCGCACGTTTTGGTAGATAGGCATTAAAATTGTTAATTGTCTGCGAATCCAAATCACGTCTGTCCACAAGAAAAATAATTTTTTTGGCGTCTGTATGAAGCGCCAATTGAGACGCTGATTTAAAAGCCGTGATTGTCTTCCCAGATCCGGTTGTATGCCAAACATACCCATTCGTATCAGGATGTGTTTGAGCCTGATTCATAATGGCTTTTTGGGCATACACTTGATAAGGCCGCATGATTTTCATTACCTTTTGGTCGGCATCAAAAATCGTATATTTGGAAATCATTTCATGAATGTTTAGCGGTGATAGAAAACTTGCTGTGAAAGGTTCGATTTCATCAATCCACCTGTTATTGTCATCAGACCAATTGAAGATAAAATTTTTATTCAACTCGCCATCATTATTAGAAAAATAGCGTGTCGACATGCCATTGCTAATCACAAATATCTGTAAATAACGAAATAAACTACCACCAACATTAAATGACTCACGACGATACCGTAATATTTGTTGAAACGCTTGCGACATTTCAACGCTGTGACGCTTCAACTCAATTTGGACAAGTGGTAAGCCATTAATTAACAACGTAACATCATATCGGTTTTCATATTTGTCATTCACAACAATTTGATGAGCAACTTCATAAACATTATTTTCCGCATCACGAGGATCAAAAAACGTCAACGTTATATCCGACCCATCATCGCGCTGTATTTGTGCTCTACCGCCTTGAAATTGATCGTCACCACGTAGGTAACGTCCCAACTGATAAATTGATTTAGAACCCACAATTTCATTTAGAAAACGTTGAAATTCTTGATCGGTCAATGGTGTGCCATCTAGTTTATCAGCATTCCGTTGATTTAAAAGCATACGAAAATGATTAACAATCAAACTATAACGATTTAATTCTGGTCGAAACGCCCAACCAGATTTACCGAGTTGAGTAATCAACTGATTCTCAAGATTTGCTTCTGTCTGTACCATTACTTTCTCCACACTGTTATGAATGACACTACCCTTTCATTATACCTTACGCTCAGGTTAAGCGTAAGGTATAATATTCACCATTTTGATATTATCAGAACTATCATATTCCTTTTATTCATTATTAATGAGAGCACAAAAAAAGCACCTCAACCTGAAGTGCTCTGAAAATCAAACTTATTTATACTGCTTTAGCAGAGTCAGTCACTTTCTTAATGACTTCGCGCATAGCAATGTCATGCTTCAACAATGAATCTGACAAAGTTGTACGTACTTGCGCAGCGTCCATGTTGTATTGTGAAGCCAAGTTGTTGATTTCTTCAGTAACTTGTTCTTCTGATGGTTCAATACCTTCTGCTTTAACAATTGCTTCAAGTACAAGGTTAGTTTTAACGCGAGTTGCTGCGCCGTCTTCGAATTGCTTGTGCAAATCATCTTCAGTTTGACCTGAAATTTGGAAGAACATTTCACGAGAAATGCCTTGTTGTTGCAATTGTCCCAAATATTGATCGATTTGACGATGAACATCTTCATCAATCATAGCGTCTGGAATCTTATCACCGTCGATTGAAGCATTGTCAACTGCCTTAGTGATGACTGCGTCTTCAAATGCTTCTTTAGCACTTTCAGCTTTCGTTTCAGCTAACTTCTTAGCAGTCTTTTCTTTCAATTCTGCCAATGTTTCAACTTCTTCATCGACATCCTTGGCAAATTCATCGTCCAATTCAGGCAATTCCTTGCGCTTCAATTCATGAATCTTAACTTCAAACAAGGCTTCTTTGCCAGCCAAGTCAGCAGCTTGATAGTCTTCAGGGAACGTAACATTAACGTTCACATCTTCACCAGCTGTGTGACCTACCAATTGTTCTTCAAAGCCAGGAATGAATTGACCTGAGCCCAATGCCAATGAAAAGTCGTTGGCTTGACCGCCATCAAAATGTTCACCATCAACAGAACCGTCAAAGTCAATAACAACAGTATCGCCGTTTTCTGCCTTAACTGATTCTTCTTGCAAAACAAGTTCTGCTTGTCCTTCTTGCAAACGCTTGATTTCGGCATCAACGTCAGCGTCAGTCACTTCTTCATCTTGAGCAGCAACTTCAAGGTTCAAGTAGTCACCCAACTTCACTTCAGGTGCAGTTGTAATTTCAGCTTTCAAAGTCCAAGCTTCACCCTTGTTCATTGAGACTGGTTCGATATTTGGACGACCAACTGGTGTCACACCAGCTTCGTCAACAGCTGCTTCATAAGCGGCTGGTAAAACAATATCCATTGCTTCTTGATACAAAGCTTCTTCACCAAACTTTTGGAAAAAGAGTTGCTTTGTCACTTTTCCTTTACGGAATCCAGGGATTGAAACCTGATTTTTATTACGTTGGAAAGCTTTATCCAAACCTTCTTCAACTGTTGCGCGTGAGATTTCAAATTCTAATGTGCCTTGGTTTTTTTCATCCGCGGCTGGTGTCCACTTAGACATGTTATTTCCTCCGAGTTTTCAATACTATCTAATTTTAGACTAAATTTACGAATATCACAACTATTTTGTCGTGAATAAGCATCTAAATTTTACCATTTAAGGTTACATTGCTTTTTTTAACGATAATACAGCATACAATCCAGCGGCAAATAGCATGGTTAGCCAAGTTGAACCAACTGTATCCGTGACCAGTGTTACTTGTTGCAAACCAAAATATACCGCAATACTAATCGCCCAAGTGATATAAGCTCTCACATTGAAACCAGCTTGATACCAGTATTTCCCATCTATTTTACTAAATTGATCGGTGTCATAATTTTTACCACGGACAAAAAAGAAATCAACCAGTAGAATAGCAATTTCAGGTCCTAAAATCATCCCCACCATATCCAAAAACCAAATAAACGTGTTGATAAACCCTCCAAAAATGAATGGAATAAAGCTCATCAACGTGGCAATGATAGTAACAATCCAGAGCGATGGTGTTAGCTTAATTTTTGGCAAAATATTATTAAACGCTGAACCCGCTGCCATTAAATTAACCGCATTTGCTGTGGTTGACGTCAGCATAATCACAATCAATGCTAAGACACCCAGTCCCAACTTTGACGCAACAGTTGAGGGATCGGAACTATCTGGATTAAAAGCATTTGTACTGACAGCAGCGGCAATCGTAGTTAGTGAGCCGACAATAGCAAACCAATACAGACCTAACGTTGCACCAATAAATGGCGCCTTGGTTGCAGATGATTTATTTTTTGAAAAACGCGTAAAGTCAGCTGCCGCCGTCACCCATGCCAAATTAAAAGCCGCAAAAACGTCAATAGCAGTTCCAAATGATAGATGTGCTGCAGTTGGTGCATGCCAAGCTAAAATTTGTTGTAATGATACTTCTCGCAAGACCACGATAGTCTCCCAGATGACCAAGGCAATCACCAAAATGATACCAATTCGTTCAATTAACCGAATGGATTTTTGACCGAGAGAAATTGAAATCAAATGTAAAATGCCCATAATCGCAACACCAACGACCATACCTTTGATCCCACCGGGATTAAAATTGGTCGAACCAAAAATATCAGCCAATAAGTAACTAACAGATATTGCCGCAATATAGGTATTAACCGCTGCCCAACCCATAAATTGCACCACATTAATCAACGATGGTCCGATTGAACCGCGAACCCCAAATGCTGGTCGCATCAAGTTCATTGTTGAGGCACGCATCTTGTAGCCCATGTAGCCAACTAGCGCCAGAAATACATAAGCGAGTGGCCCACTAATTAAAATGACACCCAAAGCACCACTCAAACCAAGCGCTGCAATGACACCGCCAATATACCACGTACCATTGTTTGCATTCGCACCAATCCATGTTGCCAATTGGTCCCAGAAACCCATCTGCGCGATATGCCGGTCATTATCGACTTTTATCCCCTGACTCTCCATATTTGCCTCCGTTTTAATGATAATACAATTAGAGTTATCATAACAAAAAACGCCCGCCAAGGCAAACGTTCGTTCGGGTATTTTAGTCTAATATTTGTAACATAATCCATTCAATTATTGCGTTAACTGTACTTGCTCTACGCTCTACGGTTGAAATGCTTAATCCTAGATCTTCGATCAACATTTCGTGAATAATATCCTTCTTATTCAAACGGCCATGGATAATTCTTCTTTGAATCAGATGATTGAACAGCGAATATGAAATAATCTCACGCGCAAGCAAAATATTTCGCTGCCCAACTGCTTGTTGCGCAATATGTTTACCGCGTACGGTTAACTTAAATCGAGAATCAATTTGTTCTGCCAATCCAAAATACATTAAAATATTTTTAACATAATAATCAGATTGACGTGGATCGAAATTGAAATTTTCAGCAATCTCTGTTTTAGTCAGCGGTCGCCTTTTTAATATCATCATCAACTCCAAAACTTTTGACATGTCATTAGCTTGTGGAAATAATTTTCCTACCGTGTCATGAGTTATGACACTTTGTGCGTATTGTAATAAAGAGGCTGCTGTTTCAGTTTCATTGCGGTCAATCAATTGGAATTCGAACCGTCTAATTTCTCGAATACTATTGTAATGTGTATCATCATCAAATGAAAAAACTCTTACTCTGGCATACTGACTTGCTGCATTAATTTCAAAGAAAACTGGAATAATTGGTTTGTTATCAATTTTTAGATCTGACAAAAGCTTACGATAGGGAAAATATAGTTGTCGTATCAAAAAATTGTCTTCTTTTACCTGCTTTGCTTCGATAATATAAACTGCTTTAGGCGATTCTAAAACTGTATCGATTTCAATTTGTGGGTTTTCTAACTGTAATGTAAAATGATGATTGTCTTGAAAATCAGAAATATTAAATTGCCAATTGCCACCACCCATTCTTCCATTGATTGTACGAATAAAATCAGAATCTTCAAATGCTTGGTCAAAAACATTTGCCGCTAATCCCGCACTTATCCAGCTATTTTCATTCCACGTCGCTGAGTTTCCTAGTAAGGAAGCTAAGTTAGGCACTTGATATTTTTCTACACTGGTCGCCTCAGCACTAGAAAGGTTAGCATACTCATCGAAATGTCCCACAAGGTATTTTTTACGTGAGATTGGCAGTATATTCAGCTCATTTTCCACAAATACATCTGGTAAGTCTTCACGTTTATCAAATTTTGACAAATTTCGAAAATCTGGTCCAGATTTTTTTTTTGAAATACGGTTCACTTCTTGCGAAGTAATTTCAAAAAATCCCTGATGGTTAAGTGATTGTATAGCATCGCTACGATTTGACAAGACTTCTTCCCAGACTCTATTTTTGGCACCGTTAACCATGAACAATTACCTCACCAACAGTTGTCCTAGAAGTAGCCCTTGCCCCAACTGAACGTTTAACACTAACGTGTTCAATTTGGACACCTTTAATATCACCATATAATTCCTCAATAAGGGGAACATCTGAGTTTGATAGCATCACATGAACACCATTTTCATGCAAACGCTTAAATACATCTCGCAATCTAACCTGCTGTTCGTATCCAAATTCAGCACTATATCCGGTAAAATTACTAGTCGCAGATAATGGTATATATGGCGGATCAAAGTATACAAAATCACCTGTTTTAGCTTTGCTAACTGCTTTTTCAAAATCGCCGTTCATAAATGTGACTTGCGCGGAATTTAAGTAATTCGCAACAGCAAAAATCGTATTAGCGTCAGAAATTTTTGGGTTTTTGTAGCTACCAAAAGGGACATTGTTTTGACCTTTACGGTTCACGCGCCATAACCCGTTATACCCAGTTTTGTTCATATAAATAAAGCGCGCTGAGCGTTCAATTGAGGACATATTTTCAAGCCTACCATCACGATCAGCAGCACGTAAATCTAAATAAAATTCTTTACTGTGGTTTCTTTGATATTCTTGTAGCAATTGTGTTAATTGTTCAGGATTATCACAAACAGTTTGCCATGTCACCACTAATTCAGGATTGAAATCATTCAAAATTGCTTTTTCTGGTTGCAGCATTAATAAAAAGGCACCACCACCTAAAAAAGGCTCAAAATATGTTCCAAATTTCTTTGGAACATACCTCGCCAATTCTGGTAGTAACTGCCTTTTTCCACCAACCCATTTAATAAATGGTTTTAAATTTGCTAATTGTTGCTTGTTGCTTGTTGCTTGTTGCTTGTTGCTTGTTGCTTGTTGCTTGTTGCTTGTTGCTTGTTGCTTGTTGCTTGTTGCTTGTTGCTTGTTGCTTGTTGCTTGTTGCTTGTTGCTTGTTGCTAAGCATGGGCGTGATCCTCTACTTTGTCAAGAGTTAGGATCTTAATTGTTGATCAAAATTGAAAAAAAAGCAATCACCTTCATCTAATGGACAAATCATTTGCCATCGAATCAAATACATCTTTTTCACGTTTCAAAATCAGGTCACGAATAGTACCGAATTTTTTATTTTTTATAGCTTGTTTAACTTTTTCAAAGTCTTCTTGGGGAGGATATACCATATTTTTCAATACTTCTGGGTCGGGCGTTCCTGAAACATCATACAAATTTTTTCCATGTTTTGAACGATTCATGTCAGTTTTTAATATCATTACATTACCCACGGACGCTCCCGGAATATTATTTTCAGAATAATATTCAGATAACGACTTTTTTGAATAAATGTGTTCAAAATCTGTAGATGTAACATTATTATTTGCGTAATAATGACTGTACTTTAAATTAGCATGCATTGTAACTATGGTCTTTACTACACTTTTAATTTGTATGCTAGCATTGTCTTTATCAGATTCTATCCAACTTTCCACAGCCGACTTATATCTTGACTGACTGACTGGTAAAGAATAACTTTTCATTGGAGTTCCATCACTAGGAGTCACATAATAAGACGACAGTCGCTTATCCCCCGTACTTTTCCACAAGTTTTGTAAATCATCAACCAAATAATATGAGGGAAGAAATGTGAGGATTTTTTGTTGTTCAACCTTATTGTCTCTTTTAACCCATAGGGCTGCAATGTACGACAATATTTTAAAATTTTTTGATAACCCGTTTTCATATTCTTTTTGTTTGTTGGAGATCATACCAGGTTTTTCTAGTAGTCTTTCAAAAGTTTTATTTAGACTTTGTAAAATATTATCAAGAATCTGCAACTCATCCGACAAATTGCTTTCAATTTCTCTTTCTTTAAATTTTTTTGCAATTCCACTCAATTTTGTATTTGGTATACCAACAATAATTCCGAGAGTAGCAAAACCATATTCATCACGTAGATCATCATCGTCAAATTTAGCTGTAATTAAGGATTTCAATCTGTTTATCACTAAATCCCCGATACCAAAGGCAAGTTCAGAAAGATTTAGTTCCCTACCCTTTCTAATATCTTGCTCGTTATAGTCTGAAATTTCAATATTATCACGTGCTTTTGTCATTCTATCGTAACGATTTATAACAGATTCAATAAGGCCCTTCTCAATTTGTGTGTCATTGAGTGTAATCAAATGATTAGCCCAAGAAGCAGCAAAAACTTGGTATTTAGATAATTTTTTGCCGGTCCTGTTTAGATTTTCAAAAACACTAGGTAAATTTTCTTCTGGTCCTGTAAACTCAATAATAGGAATAACAATATTGTCAACGTCAACATACTTTTCTAGATCTTGTCGCGCTTTTTTTATATATTCCGAAATTCGAGATAGATTATCTAACAGATCATTAGTACTTTTTCCAAAAATATCGCTAAAACCTTTTACTCCCTTTGCCAATTTATTGACGTCAAATTCGTTACTATTTTTAATAATTGCCTGACTAAAAAAATCTTTTAAAATTGGTTGCTCTTTATCAGTTATTGAAACTAATGTATTACTCAAGCTTTGAAATTCTTTATACTTCTCAATTTCATCTAAGTGAGACCAATATTTTTCAGGATTTTTTTTAAAATCATTAATGGTAGTTAACCGTTGTTGTCCATCAATAACAGTATACATGCCTTTATCCCCTTTACGGATCAATATTGATCCAAATGGAAAACCATTTGCTAGCGTATCCACGAACTCTTGTTTATCTTTATCAGACCAAACTAAGCCTCTTTGATACTTTGGCACAGTCAACTTATCCGCTAATTCAGAATAATTTTTGGCGGTGGCTTCATACTGCTTCTTTACCATTAAATTTTTCTCCAATCAAGTATTTACCTAATTAGATCATTTTTTTGACATAAATGCTATTACAAACTGATCACAAAAAAAACAGCTCATCGGCTGTTTTTTTGTTTCACCGGTTGCGTCACACGCAACACCTTAGTGAACGAGAATCCAATAATTACAATACCAGCTACAATTACTAATGCCATAATGTTTCTCCTTTGATTTGTTTGATTATTGCTATCATACAGACCAAAGATTAAACCAATATTTAATCCAAATTAGTAATTTCAGCGATTGCTTGTGCATAGATTGAGATTGATCGATACAAGTCATCTAACAAAGCAAATTCATTAACTTGGTGCATAGTGTCTGGTGAATCTGGGAATAGCGCCCCAAAGGCGACACCACGCTTCATCAAACGACCATAAGTGCCACCACCAATAACTTGATCATGTGCTGGCAAACCAGTTTGTTCGTGATAAACACGCAACAATGTCTCCACAATAGGATCGCTTGGTGCAACGTAATGTGGCACTTGCGCGTGTCCGCCAATGGTTGGCTTGACATCCCAACCATTCAATTGTGAGGCTAAACCAGCTTCAATTTCTTCCGGTGTAATACCTTTTGGATAACGGAAGTTGAAGTTAATAAAGGCTTTGCCGCCGTCAACAAACTTTTGAATACCAACGTTCATTGACAAAGGCCCCATGACTTGGTCAGTATAATTAACACCAAACTTCTTACCAATAGTATCATCATGTGCTGGTGTGCCAAGATAAGTCAAGAATGACTTAGCAGTACCACCAAAATCAAAGTCTTGCAAGAAGTTAGCTAGGTACGTACCAGCGTTCTCGCCAGTTTCAGGCATTGCGCCGTGAACCTGTTTACCATTCAAAACAAAGTTGACAACTTCACCATCTGTTTCTGTTGAACCAGAAATCTGCGGATTATCCACCAAATATTCTTGGAATTCAGTGACAATTTTTTCTGCTTGTGCTGACTTCACAGTAGCACGGGCAATTCCAGGCACCATATTAGTCCGTAATCCAGATTCAAACGATACCAACTTAGCAGACCCACCGTTAGTAGCTTCGCCGTCAATCAAAATTTGGACATTACCCTTTTCACCATTGATAATTGGATATTCAGCATCAGGTGAGAAACCAAATGCTGGTTCAGGTTCCACTTCAAAATAACGTGTCATGCCTGTCCAGTCGTTTTCTTCATCGGTACCAAAAATCAATCGTACACGACGCTTCAAAGGTACTTTCAAATCAGACAAAATTTTGAAGGCGTAATAAGCAGCCATCCCCGGTCCCTTATCATCAGACGCCCCGCGGGCAATGATTTTGTCTTCAGTCACAACAGGTTCAAATGGTGCTGTTTCCCAACCTTCGCCTGCTGGCATGACATCAACGTGGGCCAAGATAGCGACGTATTCCTCAGCGTCCTTTGGACCAATTTCAATATAACCAGCCAAGTTATCAAGATTTTTAGTGGTAAAACCGTCTCGTTCTGCAATCGACAGTACTTTAACTAATGCATCTTTGGGCCCAGGACCAAGTGGTGCATCTGCTGTGGCTTTTGAGTCATCACGTACAGATTCAACTGCTAGCATTGACTTCAAATCCTCAATAAACGCCTCTTTGCGCGTTTCTGTTTCTTGTTTCCAATCAATTGTCATGTTTTTTAACCTTTCTTGTATCTAATACTTTGATTATACGCTTTTGCTGATTTTTTTCCTAATGACTTATCTTGCTCAATATCGTGATTGCTTTGGTACACTAGCTAACAATTTTTGACGCAAAACTGGATCAGCCACTGCGATAAACAAACCATGACGTCCCCTTTTTAGTAGGATGTTCAAAGCATTTAGCATGATTGATTGCTTATCTTCTAATGATAAATTTTTGCCACCCACGCTTCTAAATGCTGCCTTATCCTCATAATGACTTGGATCGATGATTAACTGATCTTTTTGATTATCATAACGAATACCAGGCCCAATAATCACGCCTGCATAATTCAAGTCAAAGCCCTGAATCGTATAAACAGACCCCACTTCATCGATCGTTTCAGGGCGCAGAGCCCAAGGTGTGACACCTGTATCAAGCTGATCCCAGGGTAATTTGAAATCGTCCAATGTGACATACCATTTGCCACGATTCACCGTGTAGGGGTAATCGGTAGTTGCCAAGATTCTCGACATGCCGACACGCTGATTTTCTTGACAAATCGCCGTATATAACCGGTTAGCATCATTATAAATACGCAAATCAAATGATGGCGTTGTTGCCACATCAATTATTTTTTTGTGCTGGGTTAGCTGATCAATCCACTCAACGACTGACTGGCTTTGACCAACCATTCGATATTGCTCGCTTAATTGAACTGTCTCGGGTCTAAACGGTGCTAAAATCGTCTGCAACTGATCGCCATGCCACATACTTTTTAATTTCAAAACCTGATGAGCATCAAAGACTAGAATAACCACACGCGCATGTTTCAGTATCTCAACCAGTTGATTTTCTTGCTGAAATTTATTGTACCGGTCTGGTGCTGTTAGTAAAAGATGGGCTTCATCAATTAAAACAACATCAGCAGTTTGATTGTGACGAGTCATTTGATTAATGAATGTCGTTGGTTTAAGAAATTGATTCTTTTTGAGGCCAGGCTGATAACTGGCTAATTCACGGTAACTTTTCCACATCTCAGCGTGATTAACAAGTAAAAAATTACGCCATTGTGACTTCGCGGCTTGTAGTTGTTTGAAAATTTCAAATAGCACAACGCTCTTACCAGCACCAGCGCCACCTTCTATCACAAAAGCACGCGTTTGCGACTGGGTTAAATTGTGATTGGCGAACGCTACTGATTGATGAATCACATCGTTTTGTTCCTCTGAAAATTGTTCACCGTCAGCCAATACGAAACTATTTTTAATCATAGCCATATTGTAACATTATGCCTCCTCAAAAAAGATAAAAATATAAATGACATAATATAAATACACCGTCATAAACGCCGATAACACAAGGATTTGGCGTGCAATATTTGTCCTTATCAGTTAGAATAAGTGTGAGGAAGTAAACATGAAAAAGTTGACAGAAGATATCCTTTACCAAGTCATTAAAAAAAGACCCGAACAATCTCATAAAGCCAGTTATGGTCGCGTTTTAATTATTGGTGGTACACAGCAATTTGGTGGTGCTGTAATCATGAACGCACTAGCTGCTGTCAATGCTGGGGCCGGTTTAGTCTCTGTTGCAACAGACCCTAGTAACTTCACTGCATTGCACGCCCACCTACCCGAAGCAATGGTGATTGATTTTAATGACGATTTAACTGATGATATTCAACATGCTGATGTCGTGTTAATTGGTTCTGGACTGGGAAATCGTCTTGATATCGTTGAAGCCACTTTTGACGCCATCATGGCACGTCAAATTTTGATTGTCGATGGTTCAGCGCTAACTTTAGTTGCGGAAAATAAACTTTCTTGGCCACAATCGCAACTTATTATTACACCACATCAAATGGAATGGCAACGATTAAGCGGTGTCACAATCAATGAACAGGCATTTGAGGCTTTCAATATGTTAGCCCAGCAACGTATGAATGTTCAGCCAATCCTTGTTTTGAAACAACACCATACTCAAATTTATACGCTTAACCAAGTTTTTGAAATACCAAATGGTGGTCCTTATCAAGCGACAGGTGGTATGGGTGACACGCTGGCTGGTATGATAGCTGGTTTCACGGCACAATTCATGCTAAGCTTTCCCGAGTCTATTATGGCGGCAGTTTATGCCCACTCTGCCATTGCCGATGAACTATCAAAAAATCATTACGTCACACTACCAACTAAAATCAGCGCGGCATTACCAGAATTTATGTCGCGTTACGCCAAATGACAAAAGCCTGATATATTAATTAGGTAGACCCCAAAAATTTGAATGCCATAGCATAAATCAATTTTAGCACTCTGCAAAATGGTCATTTAAAATTCATTTAAATACTGTGACCCTATAAAACCCAATAACTTGCCGGACATTTGATTTTGTCCAAGTTATCAACACCTCAATCTGTTATTGTTTTCTTCTCTCCCTCACGTCTTTGGATATGGGGGCTATTTTTTGAATAATGGTCTCTTATATTTTTAATACATTTTAGTTGTTACTATCGACGTAATTAAAACAATCAACGATTGACATATTAGTCAGTTGACCAAATGTTGAACGAAAAATAATTGGATCTTCCGGAAAAGGTTGTGTTAGCCAAGTTTCAAAAATAGCTAATAAAAATTTAGTTGATAATTCAACAGTAACTGATTGACTAGGGTTCAAAATATTAAATTGGCAGTTGGTCAGGTTATCACTAATCCATTTGATATAAGTTTTTTGTAATGAGTGTAGCCAGTGACCACTAATAACGTCACTTGAATACAATACTTTTAGCGCGGAATGATGATCATAAAGTACAGGCAATAGGTCGTCAGAGATTTTTTCAAGCAGTTTATTAGCTTTACTCTCTGTTAAAGTTGATAATATTGCCATATTAATCGTTTGTTCAATATCCTGTAGAATTTCAGCTGATGAGCGGAAAAATGTTAGCGCCAAGTCATGAGAAACCCCAGATTCGGCTATGACATTGTTAATGTCATAACAATTAATATTGTTCTGTGACGCCAGCAGTAAAAAAGCGTTAATTAATTTTTTTCTTTCTGCATCATGAACAGTGAAATTTTTTTGATCTATTTGCTCAAAAAGCCTAGCCAACGGCACTTGAAACGTTTTGGATATATTAATTAACACATCCAAAGGTGGCAAATTAATACCACGTTCCCAGTTAGATATCGTTTTGGGTGAAATAAACAATCGATCAGCAAATTCTGCTTGCGTTAAACCTTGGTCTACTCGGATGTTCAATAAAAATTTTGGAATGTATTTGCATGTCATATATACTCCTCAAAAAGTGACTAGTTAAGATTGTAACATAGAATGACAAACGTTTATCAATTAACAAGTGTTAATCAACTTGATTCCATATCTGTAGGAGTTTTAGTATCATTTTCTTAAAATAAAAGACAATTGGCATAAGATACTTTGTTATATTATTAACAAACAGAAAGGAAAAGTAAGTATGAAACAATTATTAATAACTTACGAAAAAATTAGGAGAGCATGTGGGGTAATCATTGTAGTGATATCCTTGAATTTATTTAGATCATTGTGGGTTGGAGACCTAGTTGCTAAATTTAATTTGGATAGATCCACAGCGGCCTGGGGAGTGCAATTGGTTACTGCTGGTGCAGGTTGGATTTTCGTTGCAGCTTTCCCATACTTTTCACCTTTCCTACTCACTTTAGAGGGCCTGATAGCTACAGTAGGAACGGGTGCAGCTATCGGCTGGTAATGTAAAAGAAAAGTACAGAAAGGAAATATTTTTATGTTAATTGTTATGATTAAAAGTATAGGTTTGTTAGTGCAACGGTTTGGATTAACTGCACCAGTGGCTTTTGCCATTATTAATCTCTTAAGTACAGGGGGAGCATATGCAGTTGCAGTTGCCTATCCATTTTTTGCACCATTTATAGCCACTGCTAAGGCTTATCTTGCCGTTTTCGGAATGACAGCAGGAGTTGCGTTTTAATTATGTTTGCAACAAAAAGAGACTTTCTTCTACTGCTAGTGACATTGGGCGTTGGCACTATTGTTGGATATATATTTTCACCAAAAGAAATTGGCACAAATGTATCAGAGCGCGGTAAATTGAGTGTCGCAGAAATATGTAATCATAATGTGGGTGTTGTCTTGCTCATATTAATAGTCGGTATGCTCACGTATGGAATAGTCGCTTACCTGCTGCTCTTTATAAATGGCTTATCCTTGGGTATAGTAATGGCAAACATTACACTAGGAAATATTATTTTTACTTTAATACCATATAGTATATTTGAGTTAGCAGCATTTATAATTGCTGCATTTGCTAGTATAAATTTATCACGTCAGTTGCGACAAACAATCAAACAGAAAAACACATCCATTATGTGGCAATATGTGGGCTACGACAAATTATTTTTAGCCATCGTGTTTGTATTTTTGGGGAGCGCAGCAATTTTAGAGGTGCATATATGAAAAACCAAAGAAAATTTAAAATTTTTAGTTTACTTTTATTATTATTTGTAGCAATCACTGGATTGATATTTGGATTTATAGGATCCACCGAGTTATTGAGAAATGCTGATCAAATTAGAACGTCAGTGCAACTACCCGTAGCGTCTCAAATTGCAAGTAAAACCATGTGGGTGGCGATGTCTATGTGTGTTTTATATATTTTTATATTCAAAGAACGCAAACGCAATTTATTTTGGCTCCTACTTTCTTTTTTTGGCATAATCATTTTTTCGATTAAAAAATTAGTAGGTGAATGGCTATATGCAAAAGAAAATTAACATCACTATTCGACCGTTAAACAAATACAATTTGATTTTATCAATTATGATAATTGGCATTTCATATCACGAAAAAATTTATAATTTTATATTTCTATATTTTTTGTTTATGCTACCAGAAATCATAAAATCAATGGAAAAAACAATAAATTATTTTAAAAAATAGTGACAAGTGATACCCAATTATTTTATGCCGCACGTGCCGCGATATATTTATATTATGATTTTAAAGTGCCGTAAAATGCCATGTTACTACGCCTCCACATTTACTTACTCTTTGTAATTACATTAGGAATTGATATCATTTTCAAGTAAAAGTTTTATTATGTTAGAATTAAGTTAACTATTACTGGAGGAATTCATTTTGAAACTAATTTCATGGAACATTGACTCAATTAACGCTGCTGTTGAACATAAAAGTGCGCGTGGTGAAATGACTTGGTCGGTGCTTAATAATATTGCTGAAGCGACACCTGATGTTTTTGCTATTCAGGAAACCAAATTAAAAGCAACTGGATTAACCAAAAAGCAAGCCAATGCCATTGCTGAACTATTTCCTGACTATCACGTTTTTGTCAACCCGAGTTTAGCACGTTCGGGCTATTCTGGTACCATGGTATTGTCCCGTCAAGAACCTTTATCAGTTGATTTTCCAAAAATAGATGCGCCCGGCGATATGGACATGGAGGGGCGTGTGATCACACTCGAATTCGCCAATTTTTATGTTTCAACTGTTTATACCCCCAATTCCGGCAGCGAACTAGCGCGCTTAGATGATCGTGGTTTATGGGATGATCAATACCGACGCTATATCAGTTCATTAGACCAAAAGAAGCCAGTGATTTTCAGTGGTGACATGAACGTTGCCCATGAAGAAATTGACCTGAAAAATCCTAAAACTAATCACCATTCAGCCGGATTTACCGATCAGGAACGGGAAAAGTTTACAACATTATTGGGTGCTGGTTTCACAGATACGCTGAGAACGCTCAACCCTGATGTTCCAAGTATATACACTTGGTGGGCACAGATTAGCAAGACCAGCAAAATTAACAACTCTGGTTGGCGCATTGACTATTATCTCGTCAGCAACAGAATTGCTGATAAAGTCACCCAGTCAACTGTACTAGACACTGGTAAAAGACAAGATCACGCACCAATTCAATTGGAAATTGATTTACTTTAAAAACAACATGGTTTCTTCATGATTTAGTGCCAATATCGCCACATTATTGACGTATGATTAAGTTATTGGTGGAGGTGATTCTATGGATAAGAGACCAAATGTGAGTCGTATTGACGATATCTACATTCATGCTTACTATAACCATCACGATGCCGTAATCACAAAAAAAAGCAGCAAAGCCGCTTCTGTTTCTAGATTTAGTCTCGCTGTTATTCTGGGATTATCGTTGGCAATCGGGTGTCATACACTCATCACAATTTTTTTCTAAGCTATCCAATCTGGGATAGCTTATTTATTTTTCACAAATGATTTTAGTGCTGAATCACCAAATTGCTGGGATTCATATATTAAAATATTTGCCGCAGCCACTGCATCATCTAATGCATTATGGTGATGTTCAAGCGCAATACCCAAGTTTTCCGCCACTGTATTCAACTTATGGTTTTGAAAATTTGGAAATAGTTTGCGACTTGTTTGAACGGTGTCAAGTAACATATAATGTGGTTCAGGCAATCCGTAATAGTCTAACGTTCCTTTCAATACACCATTATCAAATGGTGCATTGTGCGCAACCACTAATTTATCTGCCGTAAAAAGTGGTGCAATTGTTGGCCAAATATCAGGAAATTGTGGTGCTTGTGCCACATCAACCTGATGAATACCGTGAATTTTCGTATTATAATGACTAAATGACGTTTCTGGTTTTATTAATGAATAGAATTGATCCACTATTTGATTATCTCTCACAACTGCTAAGGCAATCGATACTGCTGAGTGCTTTTCATGATTGGCTGTTTCAAAATCCATTGCAACAAAATTCATATTTCTAACTCCAAAACCATTTTTTGCAGCTGCGTCTGACGCCCATTTGGCAATGTCAAATTCACTTGCTTTCCTACTATTATAAAACCAAACTTCTCGTAAATATGTCTAGCTGGCAAATTGTCTACTTGCACGTCTAACCAGACCTGTTGCAAACCATTTGTTTGTGCCCAATAAAGTAATGCTGTCATCAATGATTGTCCTAAACCAGCGCCTTGAAATTGAGATAAAATAGCCATACCCACTTCACCATTTTCAATCGAGCCAATACCTACTGGGAAACGTAACGTCCCTTGTTCAGCAATCAGTAGCAAAGTGATAGCTGGCCCAACGTTTTCCTCGGGCACTACTTCTCCGTCTCGCATACTAGCTATCAAAAACGTATCCGTTTCCGTCATCAATTGTTGAATGAGTGCCTGCCATTGTGCCGCGTTTTCTAACCCAGCCACTTCCAAACTAAATGCAATCGGTTGGCTCATATCAAAGTTCATAACGCGTCCTCAAAATTAGCCAGTTGCCCAATACCATGGATGGTAATTTGACGTTGATCATCTTCATTAGTTCGCTGAAAGTTAAAATCAATACGATCATTGGGTAAAATATCAACCATATATTGCGGCCATTCAATCAAAGTAATACCGTCTGTCCCGATAAAATCTTCAAACCCTTGATTTTCAGCGCCCATTGTTTCTAAAGTATAGGCATCAAAATGATAAATCGGTGTTTCACCGGCCATATACGTATTCATGATGTTAAATGTTGGGCTCTTAACACGACCAGTGACACCTAAAGCACGAGCGAATCCTTGCGTGAAAGTTGTTTTGCCAGCACCAAGATCACCAGTCAAAGTTAATACCATACCGCGACGCACCAATTGGGCTACTTTTTGAGCCAATTCTTGTGTTTGCTGTGAATTGTTTGTGAGAAATTCTTTCATTCTTTCATTATAGCACGAGATAATTGGTATAATGATACTTAACAACTAAAAGGACCACTATCATGTATCGAGATGATTCATTAACATTACACACAGACGCCTATCAAATTAATATGATTTATACCTATTGGCAGCAAGGTATTGATCAAACACCTGTTGTCTTTGAAGCGTACTTTAGAAAAATGCCGTTTGACAATGGTTACGTTATTTTTGCCGGTTTAGAGCGAATTGTGACTATTCTAAAGCAACTCACTTTCAGTCAGAGTGACATTAACTATCTTCGTAGCTTAGATTTATATGATGATGCTTTCCTAGATTATTTGCAGAATTGGCATTTCACAGCAACTTTGCGTTCAGCCTACGAAGGTGAAGTGATGTTTAATCACGAACCCCTTTTCCAAGTTGAAGGGCCGCTGGTCGACGCGCAATTATTAGAGACACTTTTGCTCAATGTGGTCAATTTTCAAACACTGATTGCAACCAAAGCCGCTCGTATTGCTACTGTCACTGATGGTCAACCCTTGCTGGAATTTGGCACACGTCGCGCCCAAGAAATTGATGCAGCACTTTGGGGAACGCGTGCTGCCTTTATCGGTGGCTTTGATGCCACATCTAATGTTCGCGCCGGCAAATTATTCAATATTCCAATTTCTGGCACACATGCACACGCTTTAGTGCAAGCCTATCAAAATGATTACGACGCGTTTAAAGCTTACGCATCAACGCATAAAGACGTCGTTTTCTTAGTAGACACTTTTGACACACTCAAGTCCGGTGTCCCTAGTGCCATCAAAGTAGCGCAAGAATTTGGCAACCAAATCAATTTTCAAGGTGTCAGAATTGATTCAGGTGACATGGCTTATTTGTCTAAAATCATTCGGAAAATGCTGGATGAAGCTGGTTTTACATCAGCTAAAATATACGCGTCCAACGACTTGGACGAAAATACAATCTTAAACTTAAAAATGCAAGGTGCCAAAATAGATGTTTGGGGTGTCGGCACCAAACTGATCACTGCTTTTGATCAACCAGCTTTAGGTGCTGTTTACAAAATGGTTAGCTTCAACGGCAAAAATACGATCAAAATTTCCAACAATGTTGAAAAAGTATCGACCCCTGGCAAAAAACAAGTGTGGCGCATCACAGATCGACAAGACGGTAAATCCGAAGGCGATTATCTCACTTTTTCAAATGAAGATCCGCGTCAGCAAACGGATTTACATATGTTTGATCCTAATCACCCTGTTATTTCAAAAGACGTCCATGATTTCAACGCTGAACCTATGCTTCATGATATTTTTGTTAATGGCCAATTAATTTATGATTTGCCAGATATTAAGGCCGTTAAAACCTATGCGAAGCAATCGCTGGATAATTTGTGGGATGAGTATAAACGTGTGCTCAATCCTGAAACTTATCCAGTTGATTTATCACAAAGCTTATATGACGCCAAAATTGACTTAATCAACGAAACACGACAACACATTAAGGAGATGTCAAAATGAGACCCTTGCAAGCAAAAATGATTGCTGAATTGCACGTACAACCTATGATTGACGCCGACGCTGAGATTCGTCGATCAGTTGATTTTTTGAAACAGTATTTAACCCACTCAATATACACAAGCCTTGTTTTGGCAATTAGCGGTGGTCAAGATTCAACCCTTGCTGGCAAATTAGCCCAAATAGCGGTACAAGAGCTGCGTGATACAACTGGTGATGATTATAAATTTGTCGCCATTCGCCAGCCTTATGGCAAGCAACGTGATGAAGATGATGCTCAAGCTGCCCTAACATTTATCCAACCTGATGCCATCGTCACCACTGACATTCAACCCGCCACAGACGCCATGACTACCGCTTTACGTGCTGGTGGGCTAACCATTGATGATATGAGTCGGGGGTCAATTAAGCCAAAAATGCGCATGATTGCACAGTATGCTGTTGCTCGTGAGCACAACGGTATTGTTGTGGGAACTGATCACGCCGCTGAAGCCTTTGCAGGCTTTTTCACCAAATATGGTGATGGCGGCACAGATATCAACCCGCTCTGGCGCCTCAACAAACGACAAGGTCGCCAATTATTAGTGGCCCTCGACGCGCCAGCGCATCTATATGATAAAGTGCCAACTGCAGATTTGGAGGATGATCGACCACAGTTACCAGATGAAGTTGCACTCGGCGTCAGCTATCAGGCTATCGATAATTATTTGGAGGGTCGAGACGTCTCAGAACAAGACGCCACTCAAATTGAGTCACTTTACTTGGCGAGTCAACAAAAACGCCATGAGCCAATCACAATTTACGACACATGGTTTTATTAATCAACTAATAGATCACCGTAACGCAATTGCCCAACGTAATTGAGTTGCGGTGTTTTTGATAGATCATGTGGATTAGTGCCAGGTTGATTAAGGGGCACTGCAACACCTAATTTTTGGTAATAGTTTAGCCAATAATTTGAGATTGGCTGCTGGTCATCACCAAATTGCATCGGTTGTTGCGGTATCGTCAACACATTTGCAAATGCTAACTGCACCAATTGTGAACAATATAAGCCATCATCATTAGGATAAAACGAAAAATTATAGGGTCGATTCTGATAGGACATTGCCTGTGAAATCACTTGTGACTGTTGCGTTTCCGTCAAGCTAGCTCGATAAATATCTGCAACGTTAACTTCTTCGAAGAAATCACGTATTCGTTGAATTGCTACACCATGTTTTGGTGAGGCATCAATTATTTGGTGCGCATTAATCACAATTGCAACATGAACATAATTGCCCGTTGAGGTCGCTATTGCCTCATCAAGTGCTTCATGATTGTTTGGAATGAATAGTAGATCAGCTGTCTGTAATGTCATAAAGATAGTTTACCATGTACGACCAACAAAAAATACCAAGCATATAGCTTGGTATTTTCACTTTTTTTAATTTGTAGCAGCTTCTTCAGCAGCGGCAGCATTTTCAGCTTCTTGCTTCTGTAGCATCTTGTCATACTTCAAAGCAAATGGGAAGTACATTGCTGTTGACATTGCAATTAAGATTGCTTGCCAGATAGCAAATTGCCAACCACCAGCCAAAAGTCCAGAAATAATTGGTGGTGTTGTCCAAGGTACACCGACACCATTTAGTGGTGGCACAATACCAAAGTAGATAATTGCGTAAGTTCCAACGGCAGCAATAACTGGCGTGAGGAAGAATGGAATAGCCAAGAATGGATTCAAGACCATTGGAATACCAAACAAGAATGGTTCGTTAATATTGAACAAGCCAGGAATAAATTCAATTTTTCCAAGTGTCTTCAATTGAACTGAACGAGCACGTACCAGTGTGAAGACCACCAAACCAATCGTCATACCTGATCCAGTCATGTTAATGAAATTATTCAAGAATTCGTTTGTAACAATATGAACTGATGGGTTTGACAATGTCAATTCACCAGCCTTACGTGCTACCATGTTGTCAAATGAGTTAGGAATTAAGAAAGCACCTGAGATAGCACCAACGATAATACCGCCATGGACACCAAAGAACCAGAAGAATGTGACCAAGAATGCCAGCAAAAGAACTGCCGGGAATGAATCTGACATCCCCTGAAGTGGTGTTTGAATAACTTGATAAATCCAATCTAGTGCATCTGTATGGAATACATACTTGAAGATGGCAAAGATTGCAGTAGATACTGTCACGACTACAAAAGCTGGAATCATGGCTGTGAACTGTCCCGCAACGTTTGCAGGTACTTGTTCAGGCAAAGTTACCTTCCAACCTGCCTTAATCATTGCTGAGTAAGACCAACCAACTAGCAAACCAACAATAATAGCAGCAATCATACCTTGCCCGCCCATGTTGGCTGTATTCAAAACGCCGGCCACTGGACTGCTCAACAATTCTTGTACAGCATGTGGCAACTTATCAATATTCTTGTAGGCTGCTTCATTGACAGGGTTCGGCACCGACATGGTTTGTAGCAATAGAAATGCTACTAATGCGGTGAACCCAGCAGGCAAGGCCTCTTGCCCTTCATCACGTACATAAACATACGCAATACCAACGACTGTGAAAATTGAAATCATACCAAAGCTAGCATTGTTAGCCTGAGCAAACACCGCCGACCAACCATGATCCGCCAGCCATGTGGCAACTGGTACATACGGTACGTTAGCCAAAATCAGAAAGACAGATCCAATAATAATAAATGGCAAACTATACACCATACCATTTTTCAACGCTGTAACTGCTTTAGTGTTGATAAACTTCATGATAGGTGGCATTAATTTGTCAGTTACCCAACTACTCTTTGCACTATTCTGCATAAGTATTTCTCCTTTTGTAAACTCCCTGTTTACGTAATTCCGCTTTTTGTAAGCGGTTACACTAATATCATAACCCATTATTTGAAAATGTCAACACTTTTTTGTAAACGGTTACAACTTATGAAAGAAATGACTTAATGTACTTTTTTAGTATGCAGGATAAATGTTGCAAAACAGTGAATTAACAAGGATTTAATTGTGAATTTTTCGGGGTAATTGTGTTTGTTGTTTGAATATTCCAACTTAATATTATTATCATAATTAAAAAATTATACTTGCTTCGTTTTCATTTCATTTACATTGGGATAATAAGATTTGAAAACTTCATAAGCGCCAATTAAATTTGCCGAATTACCAAATTGAGCAGCTTTAATGTTGACAGGCATATCAGTAATATGTCCTTTGACGTCAGCAATTAAAATTGACACGCGTTGATTTAATTCGTTTAAAATATCGGCATTTTGTGAAAGTCCCCCACCAATCACAATGATGTCTGGATCAACAATGAACATCAGATTAAAAATACCACGAGCCAGACTGTCTAATTGGCGGGACACATTTATTTTTGCCACGCCATCACCCTTTTCTGCCAAGTCATACAACTCTTTCCCAGACAGCGAAGTATCGTGTCTCACGTTGTAACGTCTAGCCATTTCAACCGCCGAAGCTTTGACACTCCACTGGGAGTTAACGCCATCAAAAAAGCTATAGCCAAACTCGCCACCATAACCATGTGCGCCACGCACGAGTTGCCCATTCAGATAAACAGCGCCACCCACACCTGTGCCAACGACCACAAATATTGCTGAATTTGCCCCAGCAGCAACACCTTGTTTGACTTCTGCTAAACCCGCGGCGTTAGCATCATTTTCAATTGTGACAGGCGCCTTGAATAGCTTTTCCAAAGTATCGACAATGGGAAAATGATGAATGTAAGGTACTGCTGAGTTGCCACTAATGAACCCATCTTTAAATTTCACAACCCCCGGAGCACTGATTGCCACGCCCTCAATATTAGTGAAATTTTGCGCGACATCACGCAATTGATTCACCATTTCATCCCAAGTTTTAGGCGTCTCAAAGGATGAAATTTTACCCAAATTGCCATCTGTAACGGCGGCATATTTCACACTAGTCCCACCAATATCTATTGTTAAAATCATGTTGTCTTCCTCCGAATGAAAAAGCAGCCGAAGCTGCCGATTATAAATAAACGTTATTGCAAAACTTTTGTAGTGCTGTCACCAAATAAAATTGTTCATTGATATAAAACAAAACATATACAAAATCTAATTTACCATGATCCTCATTTGACAATGAAAGTGACTGATCATGGTGCCCTATGCTTTAACTGTTAAAACCATTAGACTTAAATACGTCACGCAAGTAATCAAACGACGCTTTCTTTGAACGGCTCATGTCACGTTCCTCTTCATTAGTCCGATTAACGTAAACAGCACCATAACGTTTGTTCATATCACCACTCGAGCTAGGAATATCAATCAATCCCCAGCCAAGATAGCCGATAACGTTGGTTCCATCTTCAATCATAGCTTGCTTCATCGCGTCAATGTGATCACGGTGATATTGAATACGATAATCATCTTGAATCATCTGATCATCAGTCATTTCTTCACGCCAACCCAAACCGTTTTCAACAGGAAAGACCGGTAACTGATAGCGAGAATAAATTGATGTTAAGGCGTTTCTAAAACCCAAAGGATCAATCGTCCATGACCATTCATTTGCTGTTAAATAAGGGTTTGTTTCATTGGCAATATCTAAATAGCGATTTGGTGCTGTGCCATCTGGAATTTTATCCGCATTCAACATGTCTGTCCGATAATAACTAAACGCTATAAAATCACTGGTTTGCTTTGATAATACTGCGTCATCCTTAGGTTGATAGTCCATATCAATATTGTGCGTTGCCACAAAGGCTAACACTTCCGGCAAATAGTGGCCAGCCGTAAACATCGTTAGCAAGTTATCATTCAAAAATGTGTCAACGCGACGAGCTGCAAAAACGTCAGTTGGTTTAGATGTGGCTGGATACGTCACTTGATACGCCAACATACCACCAATTTTTAACTGATTAAACTGTTCATGCACAAAATTTGCGACATGCGCATGCGCCAACATTGTATGATGAAAAATTTGATAGAGATTGTCTAACGACTGTTCTGCATTGATGGCACCACCAATATCATAAGCCATATTTGTAAAATATAGATTGTGCTCATTAAATGTCAGCCAATACGTCACCCGATCAGCAAAACGGCTAATGATTTCCTTGGCATAACGCACATAAGCGTCGACAACGTGGCGACTCAAAAAACCATTATATTTCTCTGCGAGCGCCAGTGGCATATCAAAATGGTACAGCGCTATCATTGGCTGAATCCCACGTGCCTGCAAGGCGTCAATCATATCTGAATAAAACTGAATGCCCGCCTCGTTGAACTCACCATCACCATCTGGGACGACGCGTGCCCAAGAAATTTCAAAGCGATACATATTGACGCCCATTTCAGCCATCAGATCAAAGTCTTCAGGATAACGGTGGTACTCGTCAATCGTTTTTTCCCAAGTTGTCTCTTTCTTCAAATCGTACGTGGATTTGCCACGTACGCCTTGAAATCCCTCAGTTTGCATACTTGATGTCGAGTTTCCCCAGAAAAAGCCGGTCGGCATTGTTGTCATAAATTTTCCCCTTGTGTTTTAATTACATTTTGATACCAATTGAAACTATCTTTCTTTAAGCGCTTACCACTGCCATGCCCCTCATCATCTAGATCGACGTAAATGTAGCCATAGCGCTTACTCATCTCACCCGTACCAGCTGAGACAATATCAATTGGTCCCCATGACAAGTAGCCAATCAAGTTCACACCATCAATAATGGTAGCCTTTTCCGCTTCAGCGATATGTGCACTCAGATAAGCAATACGATAATCATCATGAATACTGCCGTCTGCTGTCACGGTATCATAGGCACCAAAACCATTTTCCACGATCATAATAGGCAAATTTGGATACAAATTATTCAGTTGATTTAATGTGTAGCGCAATCCCTCAGGATCAATTGTCCATCCCCAATCAGACGCGGGAATCAGTGTGTTTTTAACACTTTCAATACTACTTGGATCATCTAATGCTGGTGTTTTACCATCAGCTGCTTTAACCGCAAAGGTCGCATAATAGGAAATACTCAAATAATCAACAGTACCCTCTTTTAAAATTTGTCGATCCTCATCTGTAATATCTGAACGATAACCAGTTCGCTCAAATAAAGCTTCCAACTCTGATGGATATGCCCCACGAATATGCACATCACTAAACCACTTGCGCAATTGTTCAGCTTTCTGAGCTGCTAACATATCTGTTGGTAATGGCGTAGCTGGATAAATTGGTGACACATTTAGCATCGCACCAATTTGGAAGTCCGGATTAATTTGGTGCGCAAGTTGTACCACTTTGGCACTAGCTACTAATTCATAATGGCCAGCTTGGTACATATCTGCCATACGTTCTGCGATTGTGGCCGTTTCGTCATACCGCAAACCAGAATTTGTCCAAACAAGAAAATCTTGTACCGTTGATGCTTCACTAATATTAGCTTGGTTAGATATTTCATTATGCGTAATCCAATATTTAACTTTATTGCGATAACGCTTAAGAACCGTCTCTGAGTATTTTACGAAAAAGTCAATCAACCGACGATTGCGCCAACCGCCATATTCCGTTACCAAATGGTAAGGCATTTCAAAGTGGTTGAGTGTGATGACGGGTTCAATACCAAGACGATTCATCTCATCGAACATGTCATCGTAAAACTGAAGCCCAGCTTCATTGGGTTCTACATCATCACCATTTGGAAAGATTCTTGTCCAGGCAATAGATGTTCGGAAAGCTTTGAACCCCATTTCTGCCATCAATGCCAAATCTTCTTTGTAAGTGTCATGAAAATAAATGCCGTGATGATTGGGGTAATTTTCCCCTGCAATCACGCCATCAGTTATGGTTCGGGGTGTCGTGGCATTGCCGGCAGTCAATACATCGGCAATCGAAACGCCTTTACCATCAACGTCCCAAGCACCCTCAGCTTGGTGAGCAGCAATCGCACCGCCCCAGAGAAAATCTTTTGGCATTTTTAATCCTGTCATGTTTAATTCTCCTATGTTTAGTCACTATTTAACTATAATTGTAAGCGTTTACATTACAAAACACAAGAATGTCCTAAAAGTCGTTACTTTTTGAACTAAAAAAGAACTAACCTGTGTTAGTTCTTTAATGCTGCTAGAAATGCTTCTTTTAACCCTTCATTATCATCCGGTGTCCCTAAGGCAATACGAATCCACTCGGAATTTAAGCGATCGTTGACTTGATAGCCCAATTGCAACAACGCTTGACCGACTTTCTTAGTTTCACCCACTTTAATCCAAATGAAATTGGCCTGTGACTCATAAAATGTGAGCCCCTCATCACGTAAAAAATTTTGGAATTTGGTTCGTTCGGATTGAAACGCTGCCACGTTTTTTGCCAAATAATCTTGATCCAAAATGGCAGCCGTACCACCAACAATTTGGTAAGTTGACAAATTATATGGTAAGCGCACGGCTTGCATCGCTGTATATAGCGGATCCTGCATGATACCATAGCCAATGCGCAAATTAGCTAATCCATAGGCTTTAGACAACGTGCGTAGTACAACCAAATTTTTATATTGTGAGACAAGTGGTGCCACTGTAGCATCTGGTTCATCCACAAAATCATAATAAGCTTCATCAACAACTAGTGTCACCGTGCTTGGTAATTTTGTCAAAAATGCTTCAATATCGACGGCTTTTTCAAAAACACCTGTTGGATTATTGGGATTGGCCAACCAAATCATCGTTGTTTGATCAGTGATAGCAGCTAACATGGCCTCAAAATCAACATGCCCATCGTCTGGTTTAACTGGAACTTTCACTGTTGTCGCTTGTTCAATTTCGGCGTGGAGTGCATACTCACCAAATGTTGGGTCTGGCACAATCATTTCAGATTCTGGTGTCAAAATGGTACGTGTCAACAGCTGAATGAGTTCGTCAGCACCTACCCCAAATACTAAGTTTTCAGGATTAACTTGTGTTAAGTCTGCTACTGCTTCACGCAAAGGCGTTGCTTGACCATCAGGGTAATAGCCTAACACATCATCAGACACCGCGCGCACAGCCTCTCCGACTTTTGGTGATGGTCCATAAACTGATTCATTAGCCGACAGACGTGCTAGATGTTGTAACCCATACTTGGCTTTAACCACTTCTTCTGGTAGTTCCGCTTGATAAGCCGCTAGCTTTTTAACTGTTTCCTTCATTTTTGCTCATCTCCTCGCCAATCTTGGCGTTCATGCAACTGAGATTGTTGGCCAATGCGCGACCCCAGTTCGTCCTTAATATCATCAAGTGTAACATTTTTTTCAACTAAGAGAACAATTAGATGAAAAAATAAATCCGCCGTTTCATAAATTAGTTCATCGTTATTATTTTTAGCGCCTAGAATGACCTCTGTTGATTCTTCACCAACTTTTTTTAAAATTTTATCGAGTCCTTTTTGGTATAAATAATCTGTATAAGAACCTTCTTGTGGGTTATTTTTACGCGCCAAGGCTGCTGCGTAGAGCGCTTCAATTGATTGTTGTGCCATATTCCATTCCTTCCCAACTATACGCTAACATCTGCAACCGGATTGAAAAAACATGAATACGCGCCAGTATGACAGGCTGGGCCGTTCGGTTCAACCTCGACTAATAGTGTATCTCTGTCGCAATCCAATGACATACTGATAACGCGCTGTGTATTGCCACTAGTCGCACCTTTGTGCCACAGGGTTTGGCGCTCACGCGACCAAAACCATGTTTCCATTGTTGTTTTAGTTAATTGGTAACTCGTTTCGTTCATGTAAGCCAACATTAATACAGCCTTGGTTTTGATGTCAACCACCACTGCCGGAATGAGACCGTCTTGCCCTTGTTTTTTAAAATCTGGTGCAATTATTGTCATATACGTATTGCCACTCCTTCTTGTTTTAATGTTTGCTTGAGTTGCGGTAACGCAATTTCACCGAGATGAAAAACCGAAGCCGCTAAGGCTGCATCAACCGTGGTTTGTGTTAAAAGTGCCGTAAAATATTCAATTTTTCCAGCACCACCTGAAGCAATAATTGGCACTGACACAACCTCAGTTAATTGTTGATACAAATCAATGTCATAACCATTTTTTGTACCATCAGCATCCATGCTAGTGACTAATAGTTCACCTGCACCAAGTGCGACCATCTCTTTGGCCCATGAAATGGCATTTAACCCAGTAGGTTGTGTCCCACCCGCAACATAAACTTGATAAAATTTTGATTTGGGCTCCCATTTCACGTCAATGGCACCGACAATCGCTTGTGACCCAAAAATGGCTGCTCCTTTCGTAATGAGTTCAGGTTGCTTAACCGCTGCTGAATTGACAAATATTTTATCAGCGCCTGCTTTGATGAGACGCGTCATATCTTGCGTGGAACGAATACCGCCACCCACTGTCAGTGGAATAAATACTACTGATGAAATCGCATTGACAATGGTCATCATCGTATCGCGTTCTTCCAAAGTAGCCGTGATATCTAGCAAAACCAGTTCATCAGCACCCGCTTGTTCATAAGCTTTAGCAACTGTCACTGGATCACCAACACTGCGTAGATTTTCAAATTGAACGCCCTTAACAACTTGTCCATTTTTAATGTCTAAAGCTGGGACAATTCGTTTGGCTAAAGTCATTTCATCACCTCCTTGAGTGCTGGGAGTGTCACGTCGCCGTCATATAGCGCACGACCAACAATAATATCTTTGATACCAGCTGTTTGCAAATCCTCTATGTCCTTTATCGTACTAATGCCGCCACTAGCAATGATATTTGTTTCAGGAAATTTTTGTTGTAATCGTGACAATAATGCAATGTTTGGACCACTAAGCGTGCCATCACGTTCAATGTCGGTCACGATAAAATTAATCACACCAACTGTTTGCATTGCCTGAATGATTTCAGAAAATGTCGTGCTTGATGCGGTCAACCAGCCGTCTGTTGCTACTTGTTCCTGACGACCATCAACACCAACGACAATGCTTTCCGCTCCAAATCGCGCCACTGCTTCTGTCACTAATTCAGGATGAGTCAAAGCTGCTGAACCAATAATCACGCGATTAATGCCTAATGATAAGTATTGTTGAATTTGCGCCAAACTTCGAATACCACCACCGAGTTCAATAAATAGTGTCGTATTTTGTCGCAGAGCTGTAATGATATCAAGATTAATTGGTCTGCCTGACTTAGCACCATCCAAATCTACCAAATGTAAATGCGTTAAACCGGCTGCTTGAATTTGTTGCGCTTGTGTAATCGGATTTGAATTAATTACAGTCTCCTGATTGTAATTTCCTTGATAAAGCCGCACTGATTGTCCGTTTCTGAGATCAATTGCTGGAAAAATCATTTATCGTCCACCATTTCTTTAAAACTCTGCCACACTAGCAGGCCGTCTTTACCCGATTTTTCTGGATGAAATTGCGCGCCAATAACATTACCCGAATCATTAACCACGACACTTGGAATTTCAATCTGACCGTAATCAACCGTTGCCGCAATATATTTTGGTGCGGTTTGGACATAGAAGCTATGAACAAAGTAAGTGTAGGTATCGTTTAAAGTTGACGTGATGGGATTTAACTGACGAACTTGGTTTTGATTCCAACCCATTTGTGGGACTTTATAGCCTTGTTGTTGGGGTAAAGTGACGACATCTCCCGGAATAATGCCAAGTCCTGCTGTTTCACCAAATTCAGTTGATCGTTCAAATAATAACTGCATCCCCAGACAAACACCTAATAACGGCTTGCCAGATTTTGCGTATGCTTGCAGTGGTCCAATTAGGTGTCGTTCTTTTAAAGCCGACATAGCAGCACCATACGCACCAACACCCGGCAAGACTACCCCATCTGCAGCCAAAATTTCAGATGAATCATGTGATAATTTAGCAGATAGTCCTGTGCTAGCAATGGCTTTCATCACATTGGCAATGTTGCCCGCACCATAATCAATAATAATAATTGTCATTTGTCATCTCCTAACGACGTTATTTGTTGGCTTAATTTTCAGATACGACCTTTAGTCGAATTAACGCCCTGAATGTCAGGATTAACTGTCACTGCCTGTCGCATTGCTCGACCAGCCGCTTTAAAAATACTTTCGATTTTATGATGGGTATTACGACCATACAAAACTGAAATATGCACATTTGCTTGCGCCGCATTGGCAAAACCCTGCCAGAAGTCCTCAACGACTTCCGTTTCAAAGTCGCCTAGATGTGGCGCTGTTAACTCTGCTTGAAAAACAAGATAAGCACGACCGGACAAATCAATCACAACCCGAGATAAGGTTTCATCCATCGGCACAAACTGCGCGCCATAACGTTCAATGCCAATTTTGTCGCCAAGTGCCTTGACAAAAGCCTCGCCTAATACAATACCGATATCTTCGGTTGTATGGTGACTGTCAACATTTAAATCACCTTTAGCATCAACAGACAACCCGAAGCGACCATGTTTAGCAAATAAGGTCAGCATGTGATCAAGATAGCCAATGCCTGTGTCAATATTGATGATTGATTGATCATCTAAATTAAGATTAACAGCAATTTGTGTTTCAAATGTTTCGCGTTTTATCATAGCCTGTCTTGTCATGTTATTTTCCTCGACTTTCAATCGCTCTAGCGTGACCTTCCAGTCCCTCGATTCGTGCTAAAGCAGTCACATCATTGGCGTCCTCTGCCAATGCAGCAGCATTATATTGTAGATACTGAATTCGCTTTTGAAAATCCCAAACACCTAGTGCAGAACTGAAGCGAGCTGTACCGCCAGTTGGTAAAATATGATTTGGCCCCGCAAGGTAATCACCGAGCGGTTCTGATGCGTATTTGCCCAAAAAGACAGAACCAGCGTTTTGTATTTTGGCCATATAATCATAAGCATTCGCCAACTGGATTTCCAAATGTTCTGGTGCGACTGCATTCATCAATTCAATCATGTCATCAATCGTGTCAACAAGGTAAATGTATCCGTTTTTATCAATAGCACTTCTAGCAATCGCTTCACGTGGCAGAGTTTCAAGTTGTTGTTCAACAGCCGTCGACACTGCCGTCGCCAAATTGGATGAGTCTGTAATCAAAATTGCTCTCGCATTCACATCGTGTTCCGCTTGGGACAACAAGTCAGCAGCCACGTCTTCTGCTCTTGCCGTATCATCAGCCAAAATACCAATTTCTGATGGACCAGCAATCATATCTATGTCTACTTGTCCATATACTGCTCGCTTAGCTGCAGCAACATAAGCATTGCCGGGTCCGGTAATTTTATCCACTTGTGGTACTGTTTCAGTACCATAAGCTAAAGCAGCAATTGCTTGTGCACCACCAATTTGATAAATATTATCAACACCAGCAATTTTTGCTGCCGCCAAAACAGCAGGATTTAAGCCTTCAGGTTGTGGTGGCGTAACCATGACGATATTGTCAACTCCGGCAATTTTAGCAGGAATAGCATTCATTAAAACTGAAGATGGGTAAGCAGCTGTGCCACCCGGTACATAAATCCCCACAGCTGAGAGCGGCGTCACCTTAGTACCACGAATCACACCAGAACGTGCCGTGTCTTCAAAAGACTGTGCTACTTCTAACTGGTGAAATGATGTAATATTAGCGGCTGCTTTTTTAAGCGCTGCGATAACTCTATCTGGGACTTGGGCAATTGCAGAATCAATATCTGATTCAGAGACTTTAAAGTTATTCAATGCCACCCCATCAAAACGGACACTATAATCTCTTAAAGCCTCATCCCCCCTTTGACGAACGTCAGATATAATGTTTGCCACACTAATTGCCACTTGCGGGTTAGTGGTTTGTGCCGTTTGTTGACGAATTTGTGTTTTGATTGCTGACAAAGATTCATTTTTGATAATTTTCATTTGTTAGTCGCTTCTTTCAATAGTTTGGTCAAATTTTGAATGACTTGTGTGAGTTCTGTTTGATAACGTAACAAGGCGCCGGCTCGGACTAGCATGTGCGTTGAGACTTCACCAACAATATCATGAACTTGCAAATGGTTTTCTCGCAACGTATTACCTGTTTGTGTAATATCAATAATGGCATCAGCTAATCCTGTTAATGGTCCCAGTTCGACTGAGCCTTCTAGTTTAATCAAGGCAACGTCTTCGCCACGATCGGTAAAATATTTAGTGGCAACTTTTGGATACTTCGTCGCGATGCGTTGTCGCCGTTGCAAATTAAGTTGAAAATCCGCTGGGGCTGCCACGACGAATTGTGCGCGTCCTGTCTTCAAATCTAATACATCATAATGACTTTGTCGTTGTTCAGCAATGGTGTCTGAACCAACAATGCCAACGTCGCCAATGCCTCGGTCCAAATATTTAACGACATCATTGGGTTTAACTAAAATAAAACGGTAACGACCATCAGCGGTGTCAAAGATGAGTTTTCGTTCAGGGTTATCTAACGGCGTCGTATCAATGCCTGCAGCTTTCAAAAGCGGACGCACATCTTTTTCAACCCGTCCTTTGCCAAGTACCATCACAATTGGTTGGCTAGTGGTTAAATCGTAGGCACTTTGTTCCCAATCAGCTTGAATTGTTTCAATGTTTAGACCAATACCTACTGCCGGTAATAACTTTTTTTGAAAGTTTTCTAGTAAACGATCATAGCGCCCACCGCTAAACAGATAACGACCCAATGTTGGGATAAATCCTCGGATTATTGTCCCCGTATAGTAGGGTTGTGGTGATGCCGCTGCTAAATCAACAGTGACTTTGACATTGGGATAGTATTGATGTGCATGGTTAGCTAGGCGTAACCAGCCTTGCGTAATCGTTGCCACAGCGGTCATGTGCTGTAATTGCCACATCACATTTTCACCGTCTTCGCCATAAGATAACGGCCACTCATTGAGAAATTCTGGAAAATCAACAATCTCAGCCCTTAATTTTTCAAATTCGGAGACATTTTTTTGTTCGATGGCCCGTTTCAATGCTCGATGTAATTCACCGTCTAGTTGTAACGTGTCCAAAATAATATCAATTAAGCGTGCATCACTTAACACCACTTGAACATCAGTGATATTGAACTTTTTTGCAAAATTCAACATAATATCTAGCGCTTGAATTTCTGCTTCAAAGCTATCATCACCAATTAATTCAATTCCTGCCTGCGTTTCTTGATTGTACTCACCCGATAAGTAATCGGTACGTCGAAACACGTCACCAATATAATATAATTGCGACATATCATTTTCTTGCTGGTGAGAAGACAAAAATCGTGCGACCGGCAAGGTCAAATCTGGTCTTAGGATTAAATTATCGCCGGCTTGATCGTACAAATGAAAAATGTTTTGATCACGATATTGTTCAAAAGTGCTTTCTTTTTCAATGAACGGCGTATTAATTGGCATAAAGCCTTTCTCATTTAGCACATTACTGATCAATGATGTAATTTTCTGTTTTTGCTTAAGTCGTTCACCAAATTCATCACGTGAACCGCCAGCTAATACTTTATTCATGTCTTACTCCTACCACTTCGCTAAAAAAACGCCCTTACAAACTAAAAGTTTTTAGTTTGCAAGGACGCTTTCACGTGTTCCCACCTTGATTCTCCTTTTGTTTGCACAAAAGAACTCATTCACCTGCAATCACAGGCGTACTTGGTATCGGAAATATCCGGAACAATTTTTGATTGTTCAGCTCGTTGGTGTGTTTTCATTAAGGTCACAGGCGCTCATCTCAATGCGTTAGCTTAAGCGCTTCCTGTACTGCGAAAATTTAATTACTTTTCCAACTTCAGCGAATTATTTATTAGATTAGTTTAATTATAGCGTCATTTTTTTATTTGTCAACACTTATATTTTCTAAAAATTCTGCCATTTCGGAAAAATGTAAACCCAAAGCATCAACACTGTGTGCATCAGAACCATAAACCAAGGGCAATCCAAGTTGATGTGCTTCCGCTACAATATCAAATGTAGGATAACTTTCGCCATTAAAAGGTTTACTAAAACCAGCGGCATTAAAATCTAATTCATAGCCTTTTTCTAAAATCAATGTCAACAGCTCAGTAATTTGACGGTGAACACTATCATCAAATGGTGGCAAATCAAAATATTTTTGATACTTGCGAATCAATGTGATATGTCCGATTCGCACCGGAACATCTAATCCCGTCTCAAAATTAACACTCTGTTTAACCGCGTCAAAATATTTTGCAAACAATACTTGCGGCATCAGTAATTCAGTTGCAAAATATTGCGACAGAGTCTCTGGCTCGTAGTCAATTGGTATAAGATTGCCATGGCGATCTGGTAAAAAATGAACCGACAGTACAATTTCATCAATCCAATCATTATGTTGTTGCAAAAATTGTTTTGTTTCCGGTTCATATCCGAGCAAATAATCTACTTCAAAACCACGTTTAATGTTTATTTGGTTGCCATATTTTTCTTGTACATGTGCCACCTGATTTTGATAATCCTCAAGTTCAGATAATGCCATAGCTGAACTATCGCGCGATTCTTTGGGCCCCACAAAATTAGCTAAAAACTTCTCAGGTAAAGGCGCATGTTCTGTGACAACATAAGTGTCAAAACCTAAAACAATTGCGCGTTCAATATACGCGTCGAGTACCTCTTGGCTACCATGATGTGAATACATCGTGTGCGTGTGACCATCTTTTTTCTGCATTATCAGGACTCCTTTTTGCCATTCATCTTAACATAAACGACAATAAAAAAACACGCTAAAGCGTGCCTTAAGCAATGACAGATAATATTTTTTTCAACACGCCATCATGATCATTGTCGTCTTCTGTGACATCAAAATCATGTTTGAACAATTCTGTGTCACTATTCTTCATTGCCACTGGATGACCAACGTACTCTAACATTTCTAAGTCGTTTAAGCCATCACCAAAGGCCATGATTTCTTCAGGCAACACATCCAAACTGTCCGCTATAAATGTGAGTGAGTTTGCTTTGTTAACCTCAGGATTAACAATATCAACAGCACCATAGCCCGATGTTGTCACATGCACTTGGTTACCCAAAACCTGTTTGACCTCACGCATGAATTGATCTTCCACATCAGAAATGACTGTTGACACTTTTAAAATTGGCGCATCAATTTCCGCTAGCGTGTCAATCAGATGGATATCTTGAAAATACGCTGATGCTAATTTAAACGTATCAGCGATCGCTGCTTGAGATTTTAACATAAAAGTTTGAGATTGACCGGTGAAAGCCAAACCAACAAAGATATGATCATGATATCCCTCAGCAATTCTCACGATAGTTTCTAAAGCTGACGGTGACACAGATTTTTCATTTTGAACACGACCATTCAGCATAACTTCGGCGCCATTGTTAGCAATGGTTTGATATTGACCAGCAAAGTTTTTGAAATAAGTCATCACTTTTTGCATATGATTCCCTGTTGCCACAACGAATTGCATGTCTTTTTCAGCCATAATATCTAGCACTTGCTGAAAAAGTGGCTCATTGAAGGTTTTATCGGCACGCAAGAATGTTGCGTCAAGGTCGGATGCAATTAATTTCAATGTCATGTTCACTTTTCTCCTTAAAATGTCGACTATCGCTTTAACTTCGAATTTATCGTTGTACCCACCACCACAAAAATCTGATGAGCCCAAACACAATCAAACCAGCAAACGCTGCCAAAATGACAGCCATGATGATTGACTGCCAGTGGTTGTCTGGCATATTAAGCAAGTTAGCGCTTAACATGACTACAAACACAAAAATTGGTAAAATACGCTCTAAACTTTTCATTACTTACGACCGCGCTTCTTCTTAGCTTTTTGTAATCGGCGCGCCGCTTGCTTAATTGCAAAATTTTGAACTTTCTGACCAAAGTTACCTTTTGGCATGCCACCGCCCATGCCACCCATCATAGATGACATGTCCATACCAGAACCACCCATCATTTTATCAATACCACCAAAATTACCATTTGTGGCTTGATTCATCATTTTACGCATTTGATCAAATTGCTTAATCATGCGGTTGACTTCCACAATTGGTCGTCCTGCACCAGCAGCCAAACGACGACGGCGCGAAGGATTGATTAAATCAGGATTTTCACGTTCTTGAGGTGTCATTGAACCAACAATAGCCTCTAAATGGGCAAATTGTTTGGCATCAATGTTAACATTCGCCAATGCTGGATTGTTCGCCATTCCCGGAATCATTTTTAACAAATCTTCCATTGGTCCCATACTTTGAACTTGCTTGAGTTGCGCCACAAAATCGTTGAAATCAAACGTATTTTGTCGCATTTTTTCAAGTTGCTTTTCTTGGGCTTCAGCATCAAAGTCACGTTGTGCTTTTTCAATCAGCGTCAGCACATCACCCATGCCCAAAATACGAGATGCCATACGATCGGGATAGAAAACATCCAAATCAGTTGGCTTTTCACCTTGACCAACAAACTTAATTGGTTTACCGGTTACGTCACGAATTGACAAGGCAGCACCACCACGTGTGTCACCATCAAGTTTAGTCAGGACAACACCAGTTAAGTCAAGTGACGCTGAAAATCCCTTAGCTGTTTCAGCAGCATTTTGTCCAGTCATTGCATCAACTGTCAACAAAATCTCATCTGGCTTAGCAATCTCTGCAATATCTTTCAACTCTTGCATCAATTCTTCATCAATTTGTAAACGACCAGCTGTATCAATAAAGACATAGTCATTTTTATTCTCAGCCGCCTTAGCCAAACCAGCGCGGACAATATCGCGAGGATTAACATCCGTCCCCATTGAAAATACGGGAATTTCAAGATCGCGCCCCAAAATTTCCAATTGATCAATGGCAGCTGGTCGATAAATGTCGGCTGCAATCAAAAGTGGACGGGCTTTTTCTTCATTCTTTAATTTATAAGCTAACTTAGCAACTGTGGTTGTTTTACCAGCACCTTGCAGGCCAGCCATCATAATAATTGTTGGAATTTTAGGCGACTTATTAAGTGGTACAGCCTCATCACCCATCGTTGCGGTCAACTCATCATTAACAATTTTAACAACTTGTTGTGCAGAGTCCAACCCAGACATAATATCAGCACCGCTGGCTTTTTCACGTACATTAGCGACAAACTTTTTCACTGTGTCGTAGTTGACATCGGCTTCCAGTAATGCCAAACGAATTTCGCGCATCGTCGCACGAAGATCTTCTTCGCTAACTCGGCCGCGACCGGTTAGATTTTTCATCGCCTTTGAGAGGCGTTCAGTTAGATTTTCAAATGCCATAATTTTAGAGTATGTCCTTTCTGCGATATATTCACAGGTGACACGTTTCCCTTCTAGTTATCCATTTCTGTATTTAAAAGCTTCTGCACCAATAATTTTAACACATCATCACTTTTATAATGAGTATTAATGTATTCTTCCACTTCATTTTCAATCACTTGTCGTGATTCAAAATTAGCTTGTAGGTGCAAAAGACTTTCATATTTTTCTAGTAATTCGATTGCCCGATTGATGTTGTCGGAAACCGCTTGTCGACTAACACTTTCTGCATTTGCAATTTCCACAATTGAAAAATCATCTTCAAAATAATATTGTAAATATTGTTGTTGCTTTTCGGTCAACAATTGATCATAAAAACCAAATAGCGCATTGATATGATTTTTTTTGGTTAAATCCATCACGATACCAACTCTTTAAACAATCCGTAGACAAACTCTTCTGGCTTAAATTCGCGCAAATCGCTCGCTTTTTCACCAAATCCAATCCATTTGACTGGCAAATGCATTTCATTTCGAATGGCAAAGACGATGCCACCTTTTGCTGTGCCATCCATTTTAGTCAAAACGATGCCAGTTACGTCCGAAGAATCTTTGAATAGTTTAGCTTGCTGTAATGCGTTTTGGCCAGTTGTCGCGTCAAGCACTAACAAAACTTCATGTGGTGCATCAGGAATTTCGCGTTGAATAATGCGCTTCATTTTTTCTAGTTCTTGCATTAAATTGACATTATTTTGCAAACGGCCAGCCGTGTCGACAAATAAAATGTCATAATGTTCATCGCGTGCTTTAGCAACCGCCTCAAAGACAACAGAAGCCGGATCAGCTTTTTCTTTACCAGCAACCACAGGCACATTTGCTCGCTCGCCCCACTCTTGTAATTGCTTGGTAGCGCCAGCTCGGAATGTATCCGCAGCCGCCAGCAAAACAGATTTTCCTGCTTGTTGGTACTTGCTGGCAAGCTTACCAATTGTTGTTGTTTTACCAACACCATTAACACCGACAAACAAAATCACGGTAGTACTGCCATTTGGTGCAAAATGCATTTGTGTATCTTCATTTACACCATCTGCTTCGTATAAATCAACCATTTTTTTGATAATCACATCACGCACATCTTCTTTGCGTTTGGCATTGGCTAATTTAACTTCTTCTCGCAATTCGTCACTGATTTTAATCGCCATATCAAAACCAACATCAGCACCGACTAAAGTTTCTTCCAGATCTTCGAAAAAATCTTCATCTACGGTACGAAAATTAGCTAAAAAGCGATTAAATCTTTCAGCAAATCCTGTCCGTGATTTTTTCAAGCCTTCGTCATAAACCTGCTGCTCATTTCGTTCAATTTCATCCTCTGATTCTGATTCTGATTCTGATTCTGATTCTGATTCTGATTCTGATTCTGATTCTGATTCTGATTCTGATTCTGATTCTGATTCTGATTCTGATTCTGATTCTGATTCTGATTCTGATTCTGATTCTGGCAGATCATGAATCGCTTCACTCTTTTTGTCAAGCGCTTTTGACCATTCATCAGCTTCGCGTTCATCAACTAAACCAACTTGTTCCATAACCGGTTGTGTTAAAGCACTACTCGTCGTTGTTTCGCTGTTTGATTGTGATAAAGTTTCAAATTGCGATTCTGACAAACTTTCTGAATTAGTCGTTGATTCGGGCTCAACGTTATTCTTCTTTTTACGGAAAATATCAAATAATCCCATTTGTTTCTCCTTTATTCATTATTGGTAATCATCTTATCACGCCATATTTAGGAAGCCGTTTCAGCCATATTATCCAAATCAACAGCCACCATTTTCGATACACCAGCTTCTTGCATTGTCACACCATATAATAAGTTGGCATTCATCATTGTACCTTTTCGATGTGTAATGACAATAAATTGTGTTTCACCAGAAAATTCGTGTAAATAACGCGCAAACCTCGCCACGTTTGCTTCATCTAACGCTGCTTCGGCCTCATCAAGTACTACAAACGGCACTGGACGGACTTGTAAAATGGCAAATAATAACGTAATAGCTGTCAACGCCTTTTCACCACCAGACAACAAACTCATTTGTTGGAACTTTTTGCCAGGTGGTTGTGCCGTAATATCAATGCCCGTCGTTAAGAGATGCTCTGGATCTGTCAACTTAATTTCTGCACGACCACCGCCAAACATTTGGGTGAAAATGCGACCAAAATGTTGTGCAACAGCGTCAAATGTGTGTTTAAAGCGAATTTGAACTTCTTCATCCATCTCATCAATTGTTTGTAGCAGATTATCTTTTGCAGATAACAAATCATCACGCTGCTGTGTTAAAAAATCAAAACGTTGCTTAACCGCTTCATATTCTTCAATGGCACCAATATTAACATTACCAATTTCATCCAAGCTACGCTTGATAAGTTTCAGTTGATCCGTGACTGTTTCTAGATTCAAATCAGCTAATTGCTGATAAAGGCCTTGACTATCACTAATATCATACTGTGATTCTAGTTGTGCCAATAAATTCTCATTTTGTGTCGTGAGCCTAGCTTGTTGTGCCGCAAGATCACTTTCTAATGCCATCACCGATCGTAGCGTTTCTTGTTGTTTGGCAAACTGTGTTTCCAAAACAGATAAATTATCAGTGATAATTGTTAGCTGTTGGCTAGTATCATCATGTTCTTTTTGGACTTTTGCAAGTTTTTCAACCGTTTCTGAAACTTGTTGTTCTGTCGCGATGTCATTTTGTGTTGCCGTTAATTTTTCTTGTAAATCATTGCGTTTAACTGTAAGACCTGCAGCTTGAGATTCTAACTCCTGTTGTTGGTTTCTCAGAATAGCGAGTTGACTTGTCACTGTTTCTAACTTACCGGTTAAAGTGACATATTCTGTCTGGATAGCAACTTTATCTTCATTATGGCTTTGCGCCTTGTTAGAAGCCGATTCCAAAGCTCGAGATAATTCTTGAGATTCAAGTTCTTGTGCCCGTTTTTGTGCTTGCTTTTCATCTAATTCTAACTCACAACGCTGTAGTTGTGTCGCTAACTCCTCTTGCTGCGACTCAATGTCCTTTAGCTCAAATTCAAGCGCCTGAACAACGCGTTTTTGCTGTTGCAATGTGTCTTGCTTGCGTTGCAATTCATAGTCAACTTTTTGGACATCATCATTGGCAGATTTTAGCTTTGTTTGCGCTTCAACCAGAGACTCTCTAATGTTTTCGCCATCGCGTCGTTGCGCCTGCAATTCAAGCTCTTGTGATTTTGATTGTTCTGCTAAATCAGTTATTTTCTGAGTAAGCGTTGCAATTTCAGTTTGGCGACTCAAAATCGTTGCGCCTCTCTTTTGTGTTGCGCCACCTGTCATTGAACCGCCGGCATTGATTAGTTGTCCATCAAGAGTCACAATACGAAAGCGATATTGATTAGCTTTTGCAATTTCAGTGGCGCTGTTCAAGTCTTTAGCAACCACAATATGTCCCAAAATATTTGTCTTAATGGCCGTCATTTCTTCAGGCATAGTCACTAAATCGGCAGCGATTCCAATAAAACCAGCCATCCTGCGCGCCTGTTCTAAACCATTTAAATGACGTGGCTTTATTGTATCAATTGGCAAAATTGTCACACGACCAGCTCGATTTTTTGTCAAGTAAGCAATAACTGACTTGGCTGTACTGGTTTGATCTACAATAATTTGCTGTAAGATTCCTCCCAATACCGTTTCGATAGCTAATGTATAAGCTGCAGGTACCGTCAATAATTCTGCTACGACACCTTTGATACCCACAAATTGATTTCTTACTTGGGGTTTCATTAAGGCCCGAACACCCTGGTAAAATCCTGCATAATCATCCATCGCTGTTAAAGCATCATGTTGACTACGAACTTTATTAAGATCATTTAATGTATTGTACCAATTTGTTTCAGCTTGTTTATACGCCTTTGCAGCATGATCAAACTGTTCTTGCCTTTTTGCAACATCTTGTTTTAGTGCCAAGACATCCTGTTGTGCCGCATCATTTGGCTGGTAATTAGCCACTTCTTGCTGTGCTTGTGACATGATGCCCGTCTCGTTTTTTAATCGCTCAGATAGAGTCTGATAACGACTTATTATTTGAGCCAATTGCTTATCGTCATTCACTTTAGCATTGTGCAACGCTGCAATATCTTGCATTATTTGAATATAAGCATGACGATTTTTCTCGATGTCGGCTTGCAGTTGAGACTTGAGTTCTGATTGTGTCATATCATCAAACTGTGTCAGCTTTTGTTTTAGTATTGATTTTTGTTGTTTTAGTTCTGATTCTTGCTGTTGTAGTGGCGCAATTTGCGACGATAACGCTAATATTTTCTCATTTACCGCAGCAGTTGACCGTGTCACCTCGTCAATATCACGCTCCAAAGTAGTCGTTTGTTGTTGACTCAAGTTTTGTGCACCAACCATGCGCTCATGAATTTGCGTCAATTTTAAAATATCATTTTGAAGTTGATCGCGTTTCAACTGCTGACTGACACGTTCCTGCCTTTTTTGCGATAACATGTCGTTAATTTGTGACAAGGTGGCTTTGGCAGTTGCAACTTGTTTCTGTTGATCTGTATATTTTTCCTTGACTTGCTCAGCTTGTACATCAACAGCATGTATTGTTAAAGCTAAACGCGCCTTATCTAAAGTGTCAAACCGCTCTTTTTGAGATAAATAATCAGTAGCTTGGGCGGATTGTTCAGACAAAGGTTCAATTCTATCTTCAATTTCGTGAATAATATCAGCAACACGGGACAAATTATCGCTCGTTTGTGATAACTCTTTCTGTGCTTTTTCTTTATTTTGTTTATATTTATATACACCAGCTACTTCTTCAATAATGCCACGGCGGTCTTCTGGTTTAGCATTAAAAATACTTTCCACGCGACCTTGAGAAATAATTGAAAAGCTTTCTCGTCCTAGTCCGGTATCCATAAATAAATCGTGAATATCTCGCAAGCGGCTTTCAACACCATTAATTTGATAAACACTTTCGCCACTTCTGTACAATTTACGTGTCACACGAATTTCACTAAAATCCGAATTAACATAATGATCACTGTTATCAAATGTAATGGCTACTTCTGCACGGTTGAGTGCGCCACGTTTATTGGTGCCACCAAAAATAACGTCGGACATTTTTGTCCCACGCAAATCTTTAGCACTTTGTTCTCCCATTACCCAGCGAATTGCTTCAATAATGTTTGATTTTCCTGATCCATTTGGACCAACAATACCAGTCATCCCTGGCATAAATTCAATCATTGTTTTGTCGGCGAATGACTTAAATCCGCTAATCTCAAGTGATTTCAATTTCATAGGCTGACATTATCTTCCAATAATTTTAAGGCAGTTCGCGCCGCTGCTTTTTCAGCATCTTTAATTGACTTCCCAGTCCCGCGCGCTAATTCTTTATCATCAACAGATACACTTGCCTCAAATAATTGTGTATTATCTGCTAACTGTTCTTCCTTTTCTGTGCGATAAGCAATATCAACTGTTCCCTTTACTTGCAAACGTTCTTGCAATCGACTTTTAAAGTCAATGAATCTGTCAAAAAAATCAGTATCAATCGCTGCGAACAATGTTTTATCAAGAAATTGGTTCACTTCTTTTGGCCCTTGATCTAAGTATAAGGCCCCAATAAAGGCTTCCCAGATGTCTTCTAGTAATGAATCGCGATCGCGCGCGCCGCTCATTTCTTCACCTTTGCCCAACCGAATACCTTCATTTAAATGAACTAAACGGGCAAAATGCGCAAAAGATCGTGTTTGCACCATTGCAATCCGCATCTCGGTTAATTGACCTTCATGCCAATTTGGATAGCGTTTGAATAGATATTCTGCAACAGTCACTTGCATGACAGAATCACCTAAAAATTCCAATCTTTGGTAGTCATGTCCTTTGTCATCAGGGTGTTCATTAAGATAATTGCGCTGAGTCAGCGCTTCAGTTAATAGTGTTTCGTCATTAAAACGAATACCATATTGCGTTAATATATGTTTTTTAAAACTGTCTTGTGACACGTTCTCGTCCTTTTAAAGCATAGTATACAGTCTATTATATCAAAAAACGACTGTATATTTTGATAAATTACAGTCGTCAAAAAATATCATGTGATAAAAACTTTATCTACCTTAAATTTCAGCTTTTTCACGTACAACGTCAACAATTTCTGATGTATATTGCTCGACCAATTCTGGTGTCGCCGCTTCGACCATCACACGCAGTAGTGGTTCAGTTCCTGAAGGCCTCACTAAGACACGACCATCACCAGACATCTTTGTTTCTACTTCAGCAATTTTTGCAACAACATCAGCATCATGTTGCAAAGCAAATTTATCAGCAACTTTGACATTCACTAATTTCTGCGGATAAATTGAAACTTCAGCAGCTAGTTCAGAAAGCTTTTTACCGGTTTCGTGCATCACGTAAAGCAGCTGCAAGGCTGTCAGCAAACCGTCACCAGTCGTAGCCCAATCTCTGAAAATAATATGACCGGATTGTTCTCCGCCAAGGTTATAATCATTAGCCATCATTTCAGCCATAACATAACGATCACCAACAGCTGTTTTGATGCTTTGCATATCATTTTCGGCTAAGGCTTTATAAAAGCCAATATTGCTCATTACAGTTGACACAACTGTGTTATGCTTAAGCCGGCCTTGTTCATTTAAAAACTTTCCTGTGATAAACATGATTTTATCACCATCAACAATTTCGCCATCTTCTGTTACGGCAATCAAGCGATCACCATCACCATCAAAAGCTAATCCTGCATCAACTTCACTACCTTTGACCAATTCAGATAATGCTTCTGGATGAGTTGAGCCAACGCCATCATTAATATTAATACCATTTGGTTCGGTACCCAGTGTAATGAAATCAGTTCCCAAGTCAGCAAATAATCTCGCCAATAAGCCACTAGTTGCGCCATTAGCGCCATCCAAAGCAACACGCATACCTTCTAGGTTGGTTGGAATTGTCTTTTGCAAGAACTCCAAATACTTTTGTACGCCCTCAGGATAATTGTTAGCAATTCCAATACCATCAGCACTTGGACGTGGTAAGTTGTCTTCAGGGGCATCAAGTAACTGTTCAATTTCATATTCAAGTTCATCAGACAATTTAAAACCGTCATTACCAAAAAACTTAATCCCATTATCAGCAGCGGGATTATGAGAAGCGGTAATTTGAACCCCAGCATCCGCTTCCAAATTTTCAACTAAAAAGGCAACAGCCGGTGTTGTAATAACACCTAAACGCAACACATCAATACCTACTGATAAAAATCCTGCCACAATCGCTTGTTGTAACATTTCACCTGAAATGCGTGTGTCACGACCAACAATAACCACTGGTCGCTTATCGGAGTTTTGTGCATGTTTTGTCAAAATTGCACCGCCGGTTCGGCCCAATCGAAAAGCTAATTCTGGTGTCAAGCTTTGATTAGCAACGCCACGAACACCGTCTGTTCCAAAATATTTTAATTTAATATCTGACATAATTATCGTCCTTTACTTTTATGATGATGAGCTACTTTGACTGCTACTGGCACTAGAACTACTGCTTGATGAGGAAGTGCTGGCGGAATCGGAAGAAGAGCTTGAACTACTACTTGATGATGTACTGCTATCAGTTGCAGGTGTCACCGTCGCCTGTACTTTCGTCACGCTATAATGATCAATTCCTGTTTGATCAGGTAAGTCAACCGAAACAGTTGTTTTGCTCGTAATATTAGTCACATCAACCGGAACAGATAACGTGCTAATCGAATTCAGTATATCAGATGCCCCATACGCTGTCACAGTTTTTGGATCAAAAGTGACTGTATAGTTAGCCCCATTGGCATTTTTAAGAGTGGCTGAAAGAGACAATTTTTTACTGTCTTCAGGTCCAACATTTAAAGTAACACTGGCAGAACTAGCATCAATGTTAACTTCAACTACTACACCGTTTTTATCACGTGCAACGAGTTTGGCAGACTTAGTAATCGTACTTTTAGTATTATTATCTAACGAGACAGCAGCTTCAACCGATGTCACTGCCTCAACATTAGCTTTAGGCCCTGAAATTTTGACCGATTTGGGATCTACTGATGTCCCACTAACAGCATAGCCCGTAGCAATTTTAGTATGATCATAAGTTACTTTGACTGGCACGGTGGCGGTTTTTCGTCGCGCAATTGTGACAGTAATTGTTTGGGGTGTCACAGTTGATGTTAGAGAAGCGTTAACACCGCGAAGTGCTAATTTAACAGTATGTTTACCAACACCTAGCCCTCTTAAATCAGCGCTAGCTTGGATATCGTTACGATTTTGGGCAGCTGCCACCAACGCTATGGAACCTTCAATACCAACCTTCACTGTTGATGGCGCGCCGACCACAACATATTTGTCGGAATTAAATTGTAAATTAAGGGGAACACTCAAGGTTGCTCTTTTTTCAGGGACTAGCGTTGAAAAATTACCTGAGCCACTACCATTTGTTGTTGCGGAACGAGTGCTTAAGACGTAGGCTGACAAAAGAATTGCCATGACCAAAGAGACCACTAAGTTAACAGTTTTTGAATGACCAATCATTTTCATTTTGCTAACCCCCCGCCACTCCTTTGCCACCAATGTTTTGCAGCAGCCTCATTAACTGGTGCAATGAACTGGCGCTCAAAGAAATTCATGTAGGCATCACGTGCCATGTGTCGCAATAAATCACCATCTTGTGTAATGGAAATTTCACCAGTCTCTTCAGAAACAACTACCGTAATCGCATCACTTGCCTCACTAATGCCGACGGCAGCACGGTGACGCGTTCCCAATTCTTTTGGAATACGCGTGCTTTCTGAAAGTGGCAGATAGGCCGCTGCTACGGCAACACGATCATCATCAATGATCACCGCCCCATCATGCAACGGAGTGTTAGGAATAAATGTATTAATCAAGAGTTGGCTGGTAATATAAGCATCTAACTTAATACCAGTTTTAATATATTCATCTAAACTCGTGTCGCGTTTAATCGTGATTAGTGCACCAATTCGACGCTTTGACATATACTGTAAGGCTTCGTCAAGGCTCTTGATAAGTTGCTGTTCCTTAGCATTATCAATATGCTGACGACGCCATGTTAAACGTCGTCCCAAAGTCTCAAGCCCTCGTCGAATTTCTTGCTGGAAAATAACGACCAACGCAATTGGTGCCCACGTAATGAGTTGATCCATCAACCAAGACAAAGTCGTCAAGCCAATATACCAACTCACAACTTTAATTAAAATAACGACACCGACACCAAATAAAATTTGTAGCGCACGCGTGCCTTCAACAAATTGAATTACTTTATAGAGCAGAAACCAAATGATGGCAATATCCACAAGATGCATCAGATTATTCAAAGTAAAATAAGATAAAATATCCATGGTTGTTACTCTTCATCCCTTCCTGCTAAAGCTGCTGTTTCAGCATAGTTAATAAATTGACGAATGTTAATGCCCGCCTGACGCGTAATTCTACCTTGTTCATAAAGTTGCTGGATTGTTTCACGCTGAACATTCAACGCTTTAACTTCAAGTTCCATACGATTTTTATCGTCCAAATCGCGCTGCTCAGGGGTATCATCATGCTTTTCATTTTCAATACGATTGCGATAACCAACAATTAAATTATAAGCAGCTTGCCGTTCCATTCGATGTGAAACAGTATCACCGTTATACTTTTCCATGTATTCAGATAACGCCTTAATTGCTGCTTTAGAAGTTTCTGTGATGGCTAGCGATGTTTCTTGTCTAAATTTGTCAGTTGACTCATCTGAAAGCCAAATTCTAATGCTTCGTAGTCCACGTCTAATCAGAATCAATAACCATTGCGTTGAAATATGATAATGTTGGTCAGAATTAATTAAATTTTCCAGACGATCTAATCGCCTCGTCTGTGCAGAATAAGTAAGCACGGAAATCATTTCATCTGCCAATAACTGCCGCAAACGGTCACGCTGTGCCTCTAAAGCCACAAAACGTAGTTCTCGGTCATTTTCAACATTGTGGGATGGATTTTTCTTATCAAGTTGCCGTCTGATTTGTGCCATAGTTTGTTGTTTGCGACTAATCAGCTCGTAAACGATAGTACGATTATCATCATTTTGTTGTTCGCGTAACACTTGTATCCCAATTTGAATCGCAAAAATACGAGCCTGTGCTTCTGTTAAATCAACTTTACTCTTTTTTGGTGCAGTTGGCTCAACTTCAGCAATTTCAGGTTGCGTAAAATCATGAGTTGCCCGCTCTTTAGTCACAATCGGAAGCATCACAGTGGCGACTAACAAACTCATAATCACAACAACTGCTGCCACAAAAATGAGCAAATTACGCTGTGGAAATGCACTACCGTCATCAATAACGGACGGCACTGTCAACACCGCTGCCATCGTAACGGCGCCACGCACGCCCGTCAAACCAGACGTGACAGCTGTTCGAAATGAAACACGTCGTTCTCTATGTTGTAAATGGTAAGTAATTTGCGTCCCGTACGCCCAAACCGTCCTGATAGCAAATACAATGAACCAGACAGTAACACCGTAGAAAATTGCCATACCGGTATGTATTTGGGTACTACGAAAAATACTAGTCATAGCAGCTGGTAACTCAATTCCTAGTAACACAAAGATTGTGCCATTAAGTAAATAAACAAAAATTTCCCATGTTCGAACGGCTACCACGCTAATTTCTGGGGACCGCGCATTAATATGCTGGTCGCTTAAAATTTTGGACAAGACACCACCAGCTACAACAGCAATAACCCCAGATGAATGAAATACACCTTCTGCAATCCAATAAATAATAAAAGGCATTACTAATGTCACAACAGTGTGAAAAACCACATCATTTAAACCAGCACGATCAAATGAATCTCGTAACCAACTTACAAAACTACCAATCACCAAACCAACAATCAAACCAACGATGGTCATCCAGAAAAAGTTACCAATCGCACTACCAATCAAAAAAGTACCTGCAACAGTGGCTTTAATGGCGGTGTTGAAGCTCACCAAACCGCTGGCATCGTTGATTAGACTTTCCCCAGAAACAACATGCATCACGTTGGCCGGTAATTTGACACGTCTAGCAATAGCTTGCACAGCAACTGGATCAGTTGGTGATACAACTGCAGCTAATGCCAAGGCAACCGATCTAGGAAACTGTGGAATTAATAAATGAATGAAGAAACCACCTACTAGCGTAGTCAATAGAACTAATATGATGGCATTACCTAAAATTGGACCACGTAATTCCCATAATTCCCGTTTTGGGAAGCGCCAAGCATCATTAAATAGCAATGGCGCAATAAATAACAACATAAACCAATGCGAATCAACATCAACATAAATACCAAATGCAAAGGCCAAAAATAACCCAATCACAATTTGGAACAAACTAACTGGAATTTCGGGAATGAAATGAGAGATAACATTTGAAACCGTAACAGCAATAATTAATATAACGATTAATTCTAATATTGCCATGTGTTATCTTTCTCCCATAATTCTAACTTCTGCTTCCAATGTCACACCATATTTATCTTGAACTGTTTGCTGAACAAATTTGATCAAATCCTCGTAGTCGTTTCCTGTACCATGCGCCACATTAACCATAAATCCAGCATGTTTCTGTGACACTTCAACCCCACCAACTCTGACACCTTGCAAACCGGAATCCATGATGAGCTTCCCAGCAAAATAACCAGTTGGTCGTTTGAACACCGAACCATTGGATGGATAATTTAGGGGTTGCTTATTCGCACGCTTAAAGTTATTCTCATCCATACGAGCTTTAATCATTTCAGGTTCCCCTGATTGCAGGGTAAATGTTGCTCGCAAGATAATGCCATGATTATCTTGAAAAATTGAGTGGCGGTAATCAAAGTCAATCGCTTCATTACTAAATGTCTTTATCTCACCACTAGGTAACAAGGCATCTACTGAACTTACGACCATATCAGTTTGCCCACCATACGCGCCAGCGTTCATAAATACTGCACCACCAACAGTGCCCGGTATTCCTGCGCCCCATTCGAGACCAGTCAAACCATGTTCGAGCGCTTGCTCAGCAACCCAGATGAGATCCGCACCAGCATCTGCAATAAGCATATGATCACTAACTTGCACATCATGCAGATCGTGCAATAGAATAGTTAATCCACGTAGGCCACCATCTCGAACCACTAAATTTGATAGTCGTCCAAACACTTGCACAGGCATTGCTTTATTTTTTGCCCAAATGAGTAACTTTTTTAAATCATTTTGTGATTTTGGAATTGCGAGGTAATCAACAACGCCTCCGGCTTGCGTATACGCGTAGGGTGCCAAAGATTGTTGTTCTAATATTTCTATTTGCTCAAAATGCATGTTTTTTCGTCTCCAAAGGCCATATATACCATTTTACCAAACTTTAAGGCATTCTACGATGGTAGGCGGCATTTGTTTAGCATATTTTTCAATCATTTTTACGAAATTGATAACTTTAATTAGTTGATGCATAAAAAAAATCACTTGTTAGAAGTGATTTTCTCTTAATTACTGGGCGTCTTTGTCGTCACTGTCACCCTTGAGGCCTTTAACAAAACCTTTGGCAGCATCAACAGCGTCATGTGCCGTATCGCGTACTTTTTGCACATCATCTTTTGCTTGACCCTTTAGTGATTGTGTCTTTCCTTCAACTTCACGCTCTTTATCACCGGTCAACCGACCTTCAAGTTCTTTTGCTTTACCAATCAATTTATCAGTAGCGTTTTGAAATTTGTTGTCTTCTGCCATGCTTTTTCTCCTTTATTGACAATACTTTAGCTAATCTTCATCAAACCATAGCGCAATTTCACGCTCGGCAGCTTCAACTGAGTCAGAACCATGGACAATGTTCATCATCGCTTCAACATCCCATTCACGACCCAAATCACCACGAATCGTTCCCGGTGCGGCCTTTGTTGGGTTAGTCGTGCCCATAAGTGTACGCCAACCAGCAACTATGTTCGTGCCTTCACCCACCATTGCAATAACCGGTCCAGAGGTCATGTAACGCAATAAAGATGGATAAAATGATTTGCCAACATGTTCAGCATAGTGTTGTGCTAACAAAGTTTCATCCGGCAATACCATTTTCATTTTGGTAATATGGTAACCTTTATTCTCAATTCGCTTAATAATTTCACCAATTTTAGCACGTTTCACACCATCTGGTTTAATCATCATAAATGTTCGTTCAGTCATCGCGAGCTCCTTTGATTAGCTTGTACTTCTATTTTACCTAATAAAGAAAGCGGTTACAAGTCAATGTTTTCGTGCAGTACGTTTAACATCCTCAGGGCGATAGGTCATTGCCATGCCTTTCAACAAATTACGCAAATAGCGATCACCAGCCGGCTTGTAATTACGATGATCTGGTCGTCGCAATATGGCACTTAATTCACTTTTAGAAATAGTAATGCCCGCCGTCTTCATAAAGCTCATTAAATCATCGCTAGTGTAACCCATTGCAATTTTCAGTTTTTTAATGACCACATTATTAATACGCTCATCATTGGTCATATCAAACGTCGGTGGTATCGGCTTCAAATCAGCACCAGTTTTATGACCACGCTGTGAAATGATTAAACCATTCATAAAAGATTCCAACATTGTGATTGAAACTTTTTCATCTCGCTTAGCTTCTGGTGTCTGTTTGGTTAACAAATCATGTAATTGTTGCTCATCAATTGTGACACCGCCCAAATCAAAAATCGTGATCATATCAGCATTTTTAATATTAAGTGCGTAGCGCAATCGAATAATAATATCGTTGTTATTCATCATTTCTCCAAATTAGTAAGGATGATTATCATATTCTTCCCAAGCTTCATGCGCGTCTTGAATGCGCTTAAACATCTTTTCCATTTCATTTAATGTGAAACTTGTCAATACCGGACGTCCGTGTGGGCAATTATAAGGGTTCTCTGTCTGCGCCAATGATTGCAAAAGTGTACGTGCCTGCAAATCACTCAGATGCATATTGGCCCGAATTGAACGTTTGCAACTCATCATAATGGCTGTTCGTTCACGAAATTCTGCAATGGTTAAATGACCATCCCTTAAAATCCAGTCTACCATCTCTTTAATCGTATCTTCTTCTTGACCTTTGACAAACCACGTTGGATGTTCACGAATAATCACTGTTGTCGCCCCAAAAGGTTCTAGATGTAATCCAACCTGTTCTAAATCGGTTTCATGATCAGCAATTTTCAACATATCTGCTGCCGAATATGTAATCGTAATTGGTACTAACAAACGTTGCTTATCCTGCCCCACAAGCCCAATTTCTTCTCGATAATATTCATATTTAACACGCTCTTGAGCAGCATGTTGATCAATAAGATACAACCCTTCACTACTTTGAGCAAATAGAAATGTACCGTGCATTTGTCCAATATAATCTAATTCTGGAAAACCACTCTGGCTTTTGGGCGCGACATCAAGGATTTGTTGATCAGCAATCATCTGGGCGTGATAGCTCGGCATCTCTTCGGCAATCTGGTTGACTGGTTCACTGTCAAAAATTAATATTCCCTCTTCATGTTGATACTTCTCGGCAAAAGACTTTACTGCTGAATCCGTTAATTGACGTTTGTCCCTTATGGCAACAACCGCTTCATCATCTATTTTTGCTGGCGCAACTATCGGTGGCTTTTCACTTGACGTCCACGGTGCTAGTTGTTTAGCTTTGGGCGCTGGCTGATGAGTCTCCTGAGGTTTACCGTACAAATTTTCATAGGCATCGGGAATTAAATTTTCATCGGCCAATCTGTCTTTAATCGTTTTGATAATTAAATCAGCCAATTCAGTCTCTTTTGATAATCGTACCTCAGACTTTTGCGGGTGAACATTGACATCAATCAACAACGGACTAGTGCTGACATTTACTACACCCATTGGAAAACGACCAACCATCAATTTAGAACCATAGCCACGAATAACAGCATTCGAAACTGCAAAATTTTTAATGAATCGACCATTTATTAAAATGGTTAAATAATCTCGTGATCCTCGTGTCAATTCTGGTAATGAAATGAAGCCAGTCACGTTGAAATCATCATCTTCACCACCAATTTCAACCATTTTTTGCGCAACATCACGACCATAAATAGCAGCTACCACTTGTTGCTGGTTACCATTACCAGTTGTTTGCAACAAATTCCGACCATCGGCTGTCACAGTGAAAGCAATATTAGCATAAGACAAAGCAATACGATTCATAATGTCTGCAATACGCGCTAATTCTGTTTGTGGGCGTTTGAGATATTTCAAACGCGCTGGCGTGTTGTAAAACAAATCTCTAACCGTTACCACCGTTCCGCGACGTCCATTAGCAGGTGTTGCTGACACTTGCTTCCCGCCCTTGATATGATACATGAGCCCGGTGTTTGAAGCGGCAGTGGTTGTATTCAATGTAACGTCTGCAATTGCGGCAATTGATGGTAAGGCTTCACCTCGAAATCCCAGCGACATGATATTAAATAAATCATGGCGATCGTTAATTTTACTTGTTGCATGTCTGGTAAATGCCAGTGGCACATCTTCAGGGTCAATGCCATCACCATTATCAACGACGCGAATCATTGATTCACCGGCATCTTCAACTAAAATTTCAATTTGAGTGGCACCCGCATCTATGGCATTTTCAACCAGCTCTTTGACAACACTAGCCGGTCTCTCAATCACTTCACCCGCTGCAATTTGGTTGGCTAAAAGATTAGATAATTCATGTATACGTGTCATAATTTATGACCTCAATTTCTTCAAATCTGCTAACAAATTCAGTGCGTCCAAGGGCGTCATTGTGGCAATTGTAATCTGATCTAATTTTGCTAACAACTTTTCAGTGTTCTGATCTACCGCGTCCACATTAAACAACGCTACTTGCTGACTCGCAGGTGTTTCACTGGTAGGTTGACTGGTTATGCTGCCTTGCTCTAATCCGCTCAAAATGTTGGTAGCATTTGCAATTAATGTTTCTGGCAATCCAGCCAAGGCTGCCACGTGAATACCATATGATTTGTCAGCTGGTCCCACTTGAATTTGATGTAGAAAATGAAGCTTACCTGCTTCATCCTCAACCGCGCCAACATGAACATTAACGATACTTGCATGTTGATTGGCTAGTGCCGTTAGTTCATGATAGTGAGTGGAAAAAAGTGTTTTGGCGTGGACATGGGCATCCAAATATTCAATAATTGCTTGCGCAAGTGCCATGCCATCGTAAGTAGCCGTCCCACGACCTAACTCGTCAAATAAAATCAAGGAATGCGCAGTGGCTTCTTGCAACGCCAAATTGGCTTCAGCCATTTCCACCATGAATGTTGACTGACCCATTGCCATATCATCGTTTGCCCCGATTCGGGTAAAAATTTGATCAAACACTGGCAACACAGCGCTGTCAGCGGGGACGAAACTGCCCATTTGTGCTAACATCACAATCAACGCCAATTCTCTCATGTACGTTGATTTTCCGGCCATATTTGGTCCTGTAATTAACTGCATACTGGTATCTTGATCAAGCAAAACATCGTTGGCAACAAACTCACCAGTGGCTAATAACGATTCGACGACAGGATGACGGCCTTGTTTGATATCAATGACATTGTCATTCGTAAACGTTGGTCTAACAAAACGATGGCTGTCCGCTACATCTGCTAAACTTGCTAACACATCTAAACGCGCTACTTGGCGTGCTAAGGTCTGAAGGCGATTGATGTTAGCCTTGACCCGCTCTCGCACTGTAACAAACAATTCGTATTCACGTTCCGCTCGCTTAAGCTGAGCTTCGTTAATCAGGCTTTCGTGTTCTTTTAATTCAGGTGTGACAAAGCGTTCTGCGTTCGTCAAGGTTTGACGCCGTTCATAGCGTCCTTCAGGTAACTTAGCAACGTTGGCTCGCGACACTTCAATGAAAAAGCCAAAGTTTTTATTGTATTTCACTTTTAATGTGTTGATGCCTGTTGTAGCACGTTCATCCGTTTCTAACTGTGCTAACCATTGTTGGTTTTCTGTTAACACACGACGATAATCGTCAATTTTACTATCGAAACCTGTGTTAATCAGATCACCCTCACGAACACTAACTGGCGGATCATCAACGATTGCTTCATCAATTAAACCTGCTAAGTCAGCCATTGCATCTAATTCACCACCGGCCGAGCTCAAGATAATATCACCCTCAGCCAAAACTGATTTCATCCCCGGAATAGCAGATAACGATCGCTTCAACTGCACCAGTTCACGGGGATTCATTGTTCCCATTGCCGCACGTGCCGCCAATCGTTCCAAATCATAAACTGATTTTAAATGGTCTTGTAGCGCACCACGAACAAAAAAAGCAGATTGAAAGGCCGAAACAACATCTAATCGATGGTTAATGTCATCAATATCGCGTAATGGTTTCAATAACCATTGTTTTAATAGGCGTCCACCCATCGCCGTTTTGGTTTCATCAATTAAACCTAATAATGAACCAGATTTTTTATGGGTTCTAGCATTTTCGACCAAATCCAAATTCGTACGGGTATCTTGATTGAATTTAAGGTAGGCAAGACGCTCATAACTCTCAGCGGGGACAATATGTTCAAGATTGCGTCGTTGCGTATCAAATAAGTAGTTCAATAAAAGCGCTGTAACACTTGCTTCACTTGCATTGGCTAATCCCTTGGTTAAAAAGCTCACAGTAGCATTCGCTTCAGCCGATTCTTGAGTTGATACTACCAACCCTTCTTCACCTAATTGATTAGCCAGCTGTAAGGTGATTGTTTGTTCATCATTTTTTAACAGCACCACTTCTTTAACTTCAAGAGAACGTAACTCATCTATCACATCTTCAAAACGCTTAATCGTTGTTACTTTTAACTCACCGGTTGATAAATCAATGTAACTGAGACTGAAACGCTGGTCATCTGGTAAAATTGCTGCTAAATAGTTATTTTGCTTATCATTGCCTGCTCCACCAAGCATCTTAGTACCAGGTGTTATCAGTTGAACAACATCACGTTTCACCATACCTTGTGCAACGGCTGGATCTTCCATTTGCTCAACAATGGCGACTTTATAGCCTTGATCGACTAGAATATCAATATAATTTTGTGCCGCATGGTGGGGAATGCCAGCCATCGGCACTGGGTTTTCAGCATTTTTATTACGTGCCGTTAACGTTAATTCTAGTAATTTTGCACCCAAAACAGCGTCATCTTCAAACAACTCGTAAAAATCTCCCAAACGATAAAAAACGAATGCGTCAGGATATTGCTTTTTGATTTCATGATACTGCACCATCATCGGTGTATCAGCGGTTTTGCCCATAATCAATGCCTCTTTTCATAACTATAATTTTACCATACGATATTTTACAACTTGCTAATAAAAACGCTCACATACACCAAATGATGCCACGTGAACGATTGACTTGTCTTGTCAAATTATGATTTTACACCGCGCTTAAAGACAGTGACACTCTCAATATGCGTTGTCTGTGGAAATTGGTCGAGCGGTTGAATGTCGCCATCAATCACGTAACCATTTGCTAAAATTTCGACAGCATCACGTGCTAAAGTAGCTGGATTACAACTGATGTAAACAAAAGTCTCAGGTGCCATGGTACTAACTGCTTCAATCAATTCAGAAGTTAGCCCTTTTCGTGGTGGATCAACAAACACAACATCAGGTTTTAAGCCTTCATTTGCCCACTTTACCATTTGTTCTGGTGCATCAGCCAACACAAACTCTACATTACCAATATGATTATTATGTGCATTCTTTTCTGCATCAGCAACAGCACCTTCAATCACTTCAACACCATAAACTTTTTTCACCTGATCAGCAACTGATAAAGTAATGGTTCCAATACCAGAATATGCATCAACGACTGTATCCGTGGCTTTCAATCCGGCTTTTTTGGCCGCTAAAGTATAGAGTACAGATGTTGTCTGTGGATTAACCTGGTAGAAAGAATTTGGTCCAATCACAAAATCTTTGCCCATTAACTGATCGTGAATATCATCCGCACCCCAGATTGTTTCATTCCAATCACCCATAATCACATTAGTATCATGGTTATTAATATTATGAATAAAACTCTTTAGTTCTGGTAACTTTGCTCGTAATTTGTCGGCAATTTCTTCGGCTTCAGGCAAACGTTTGGTATTAGTAACAATAACGACCATCAATTCGTGTGAGTAATAACCACGGCGAGCCATAATGTGCCGGACGACACCTTTTTTGGTATGTTCATCATAAGCAGATACATTGTAGTCTCGCAGAATATCTCGTGTTACACGAACTGCTTCATCCACTTTTGGATCTTGAATGTAAAAATTATCAACTGGTACGAGTTTATGTGAGCCTCGCCGATAAAATCCGGTTGTCAGTTGACCATCAATCATTTGCACCGGAACCTGCGCCTTATTACGATAAGCCGTAGGATTGGTCATCCCAATAGTTGGTGCAACAGTAACTGGTACGTTAACCTTTTTGAATAATTGTTCAATTTGACGCTGTTTAAACTTAAGTTGCGCATCATACTTTAAATTGGCTAATGGCGCAATTCCTGTTGTAATTGCAACTTGATCAACGTCGGACACACGATCTGGCGAAACAGTTACACGCTTGATAACACGTCCAAATGCATAATTCTTAAGAACTTTCGTCACAACAACACGGATGGTCTCTCCAGGAATCGCGTCAACAACAAAAATTGGAAAACTATCAATTTTGATGACGCCCATGCCTTGATAAGTAATATCAATTACTTCAGCTTCAACTTCTTGGTTCTTACTAACTGGTACTTTTTTTGGATAAACTCGATTAGCTTTCGCCATGATAATAACTACTTTCTCGCGCCTTTTGATACGCACTTAAATAAAATTGCAACAGGAACACGTTTGCTAAATAATCAATTCTCTAATTTTTCTGCAGCTTCAACAAACTTGCGTTTGGCATCACTAACAACTGTCTCAGACATGCCTGAACGGTTAGCCACAAACTCGATATGTTGCTGCAAATCAGTAAATACCATCGGTGCATCTCCACCATATTCACCATCAATATTGACTTTCATTTGGGCATTATTTAGTGGCAAAATTTCAACTTTATTTGTCTTTTTATAAATCAAATTTGGGTTGTTAATATGCTTACCACCATTAATCATTTGGGCAACCATTTGTAGTATTTGTCCCAAATTTGATTCTTTAATAATGAGCAATGTGAACCGACCATCATCGAGTTGTGCATCAGGTACAATTGATTCAAATCCACCGACCGAATTGGTTAATGCCAAAAAAATCATGGAAATACTACCGGAATATTCACCGTCGTCATATTGCACCGTCGCATTAACCGGTTTGATCCGAGTCAACAATTCTGCACCTTTGACCAAATAAGCAAGATAACCATACAAAGATTTCATCAATGATGGCACTGCATAAGTCACTTCACTAATGGTCCCTAGTGCCGCAATATTCATGAAATATTTTGTCTTGTCATCTTTATCAATTTGACCAATATCCATTTTAATGGTCTCATTTTGTAAAATAACCTTGGCGGCTTCTAGTGGTTCGTCACGAGGTAATTTTAAAGCACGCGCATAATCATTAGTTGTTCCCGCTGGAATGACAGCCATCATAGGACGTTGCTTCAAGGGCGACAAGCCATTCACAACCTCGTTAATCGTACCGTCCCCACCAGCAGCAACAATCAAATCAAAGCCTTCTTCTGCAGCTCGTTTAGCTTCCTTAGCAGCACTCATCGGCTCAGGTGTTGTCGCAAAAGCAGATGTTTCGTAACCAGCCTTTTCGTAGACAGATAAAATATCTAGCATTTCACGTTTAATTGCTTCTCGACCAGAAGTCGGATTATAGATGATTCTTGCTCGTTTCATAGTTAAGCATGTTAACCGACATAGTAACGTCAGTCACATGTTTCCTTTCTGAGAAATATATGTACATGAAGCAATGCATTTGCTTCACTAAATTAACAGTTGGTTTAGCGTTTGTTTAATTCTGCCAACAATAACTTGTTCAAAACACCTGGGTTAGCCTGTCCCTTTGACATTTTCATCAATTGACCAATCAAATAACCCGTAGCACGATCTTTTCCACCCTTAAAGTCTTCGATTGATTGTGGATTGTTATCCAACACTTCAGTAATCCAAGCTAACAATACATCGGGATCACTTAGTTGCACTAAGCCATGCGCTTTTGCGAATGCCTCAGGCTCTTCACCTGTCATGATCGCTTCAAAAACTTGTTTGGCTTGTTTGGTTGAAATTGTACCATCTTCAATCAATTTCACCATGCCCGCCAAATGTTCTGGGGTCAGCTCTGTATCTTGCAATTCTACTTGATGTTTGTTCATATAAGCATTGACATCACCAATCAAATAATTCGCTGCACGTTTAGCATCAGCACCAGCGGCAATTGTATCATCATAAAAATTAGCCATAGCCAGTGTCTGCGTTAACACTTCAGCATCATACGGCTCAATACCAAGGTCGTTCACATAGTGGTCGCGGCGCTCACCAGCTGACTTGGGTAAGCTTGCTGCAACTTCATCAATCCATGTTTGATCGATAACCACTGGTGACAAATCAGGTTCTGGAAAATAGCGGTAATCATCAGCGCCTTCTTTGACACGCATTAAAATCGTTGACTTTGTAGGTTCATCATATCGTCGTGTTTCCTGACGAATTTCACCACCAGCGCGGAGCACTTCAGCTTGACGCTTTTCTTCAAATATCAATGCATTACGAACATAGTTAAACGAGTTGATATTTTTCATTTCAACCTTGGTTCCGTAAGTATCTGATCCGTATGGTCGAATTGAGATATTGACATCGGCACGCATTTGCCCCTCTTGCATTTTGGCTTCAGACACGCCTGTGAACAAAACGGCTTGACGTAATTGTTCAAGGTAAGCATATGCTTCTTCTGGTGAGGCAATATCTGGCTCAGACACAATTTCAATCAACGGTGTCCCTTGACGATTCAAATCAACATATGAATAACCGTCGCTACCGTGTGTGTTTTTTCCAGCATCCTCTTCAACGTGCATTTCTTTAATGCGAACACGTTTCACTGTACCATCGTCCAAAGTCACATCCAAATAACCATTTGTACCAATGGGGGTTTGTGACTGTGTTGTCTGATAAGCCTTGGGATTATCAGGGTAGAAATAGTTCTTACGGTCCCAACGAATAAATGGTGAAACAGTTGCGTTTAACGCCAGTGCCACACGCATACCGTATTCCAGCGCGCCTTTATTGGCAACAGGCAAAACACCTGGATAGCCAAAATCAATCACGTTCGTATTTTCATTAGGCTCATCACCATAATGTACCGGTGAGGGTGACAACAGCTTAGAGTTTGTTTGCATTTCAACGTGGACTTCAAGTCCAATTGTTGTTTCAAAATTTCCAGTTCCCATTTGTGTGCCCCTCCTTTTTAATACTTTGTCGCAATGTCAGGCTGCTGATCAAACAAGTGACTTGCTTGCTCGTAAGCATAACCAGTTTGATAAACAGTTTGTTCATCAAAAGGTTTACCAATGATTTGCAAACCGACTGGTAGCCCGTCAACAAAACCAGCGTTCACTGACAATCCTGGTAATCCTGCCAAATTAACCGGAATGGTTAATACATCTGCCAAATACATAGCTGTTGGATCGTCGACTTCCTCACCCAATCCATAGGCAACAGTTGGCGCAGTTGGTCCAACGATTACATCGTACTTTTCAAAGACTTTGTTAAAATCTTCAATTAATAACGTTCTAATCTTGGCAGCTTTTTTGAAGAAAGCGTCATAAGCACCAGCTGATAGAGAGAAAGTTCCTAACATGATACGACGCTTTACCTCATCCCCAAATCCTTCTGAACGTGTTTTAACATATAAATCTTCCAAGTTCTTAACATCATCAGCTCGGAAACCATAGCGTACACCATCATATCGTTGTAAGTTTGATGAAGCTTCTGAAGACATAATAATATAATAGGCTGCGACACCATATTTTGTGTGTGGTAGACTGACTTCATCCACCGTAGCACCTAAAGCCTCCAATTGAGCGATGGCAGCCTTAACTTGCTGTGCCACTTTAGGATCAATACCTTCTCCAAAATATTCTTTTGGTACAGCAATTTTCAAGCCCTTAACATCACCCGTTAATTTCTTAGAAAAGTCAGGTACTTCACGCTGAGATGCTGTTGAATCGTGGGCGTCAAAACCAGCAATTGCACTCAAAACAGCAGCATTGTCCTGAACTGTCCGTGTGAAAGGACCAATTTGGTCCAACGATGATGCCATTGCGAACAGTCCCCAACGTGATACGCGACCATAAGTTGGTTTCATGCCAACAATACCATTAAAGGCAGCTGGCTGGCGAATGGAACCACCAGTGTCTGAGCCTAAAGCAAATGGTACTTGTCCACCCGCAACGGCAGATGCAGAACCACCTGATGACCCACCAGGCACCTTACTATGGTCCCATGCATTCGTTGTTTTCTTGTAATAAGAAGTTTCCGTTGAGCCACCCATCGCAAACTCATCCATATTCGTTTTACCGACTGAAACGGCACCATTATTGAATAACTTTTCAACCACTGTGGCATTATAGATTGGTTTAAAGCCTTCCAAAATATGAGAGGCCCCCGTTGTTTGAATACCCTTGGTAGCCAAGTTATCTTTTAACCCAACTGGAATACCTGTCAACACATTGTCAAAATTGCCTTTTTCATCAATTAATTTTGCTTGTGCTAGCGCTTCATCAGGGTTAGTTGAAATAAATGCTTGTAATTGTTCATCTGTAGCGGCAATATTATCAAGCGTGGCTTCGGTCAACTCCGTTGCCGTGATTTCTTTATTAACCAACTGCTCATGCAATGAGGCTAAATCATGTTCAAAATAATTAAATGTCATATTTATTCACCCTCGCCATCTAGAATTGCTGGCACTTTAATTAATCCAGCTGCCGCCAAAGGCGCATTCTCCAACAGTTCTTGCTTTTGTCCCCAATTATTTGCGACATCATCTCGCAAGTGATTGACAGTCTCGGTAACAGAATAAGTCGGCTCGACATTATCCGTATTAACTTCACTCAAGGTATCAAAAATATTTAAAATATCACTCAATTGTGTCGTGAATTGGTCTAATTCAGTGTCATTAAACGCCAATTTAGCCAAACCGGCGACATGAGCAACTTCGTCACGTGTTATTGTTGTTTCAGCCATGTGTGAGATAGTTCCTTCCAAATTTATATACTGTATTATTTTACCACACTCTATCAGGTCATTGCCCTTGCATTTCAAGACACTTCATGTATAATTGAATACGTTGTATAAACAACACGACCAAATACTTTGTTTGACGTCTCACCGTCGTTTTACACAGTTTTTGGTGACATTTTAGAAAGGTGGATATGATTATGGCCCTTACACAAGAACGTAAGAACGAAATCATTAAGGAATATGCCCGCCACGAAGGCGATACAGGTTCAGCGGAAGTACAAATCGCAGTTTTGACTGCTGATATTAACGAGTTGAACGTACACATGGCAGCTCACAAACATGATTTCCACTCACAACGTGGTTTGATGAAGAAAATTGGTAGCCGTCGTAACTTATTACGTTACCTCCGCAATACTGATATTCAACGTTATCGTGAATTAATCCAACGCTTAGGCTTGCGTCGTTAATCTTCGGATTACTTGAAAGCCTCGTATCAAATTTAAGGAGAAAAGACATATGCCTGTTATTGAATCAGCAATTCAACGTGTTCGTCTTACGAAAAAGCAACATGATCGTAACGAACCCCAAATCAGTGCTTACCGTACAGCTGTTAAAAAGTTTGAAAAAGCTTCAGTTGCCGGAGCAGATAATTTGGCAGAATTATATAAGGCTGCTTCTTCAGCAATTGATCACGCCTACTCAAAAGGTTTGATTAAGAAGAACAAGGCTTCACGTGAAAAGTCACGTCTAGCTAAGTACGTTAAGTAATTAACGACCAGTCAAAAAAAGACATGACATTATTCAATGTCATGTCTTTTTTGTGTCTAACGTGTTTCCCCACGTTTTTTATTTGCTTTACGTGTTGCACGCATTTCTTGACGCTGCGCAATACGCCGATCCATTTGATCTTGACGTTTGATTGCATTTTTTATGCGCCTTTTATAACCAGGTTTAACTATTTTTTTCTTTTTCTTGACCATACCAACCATGGTTGGATCCAGTTTCTTAGTGGTTGCAACACGTTGCTTACGAGCCCGACGATCTTTCACATCAACAATTTCATTGTCTTTAATTTGTTTTGCTTTAAAATCAATGCCCAGTGACTCCAGTTCAGCCACTTCATCTTCTTCATCCGGACCATATAGTGTAATCGCCAAGCCAGGCAATCCATTTCTCCCGGTACGGCCGACGCGATGAACAAAAAATTCTAGCTCATCTGGAATATCATCATTAATAACATGAGAGACCCCTTCAATATCAATACCGCGAGCCGCCAAATCAGTAGCTACCACGTACTGATATTCTAGGTTTTGAATTGCTTTCATCACACGGCGGCGTTCACGTGGCTCAATATCACCATGTATTTCAGCTATTTTCAAACCGTGACCACGCAAATAACTTGCAATTTCCTTTGCACGCTCTTTTGTATTTGCAAACACTAATGCCAAATAGGGATTCCCTATCGTGAGAACCTGTAATAAGACATCATTTTTATCTTTTGATTTCGTCGCTAATAACCAATTATCGATTGTATCAGCAATCACTGTCGAGACTGGAATCGCTTCAAAATGCGGATTATCGAGGTATTTCTTTAAAAATGGCTTGAGCTTTTCCGGCATTGTCGCACTAAAAACAAGTGTTTGCAATGTCTCTGGCATTGCGCCTGCAATATAATCAACTTCACTCAAAAATCCCATATCAAGCGTCATGTCGGCTTCATCCACAACTAATGTACGGACTGCATGTAATTTCAAAGCACCTGATTCAACCAAATCTTTAATACGGCCAGGTGTACCAATCACAATTTGTGGCTGTTGATGTTCTAAATGCTTGATTTGTCGCTGCTTATCAGTGCCACCGACAAATTCAGAAATAGTAATATTCTGGTTGAACTGTTCAGCAAATAATTTAGTTGCAAGTGTAATTTGAGCTGCTAATTCACGCGAAGGCGTCGTAATAACAGCTTGAACATAATTTTTTTTCTGTTCCAATGCGTTGAGAATTGGAATCAAAAAAGTATGGGTTTTACCCGAACCTGTTTGTGATTGTCCAACTACATCACGTCCTTGCAAAATATCAGGTATTAACTTCGCCTGAACTGGGGTTGGTTCATAAAACCCAATCGCACTTAATGCTGTAATAATTTCGGGTTTTAAATTAAATTGTCCAAATTGGTTTGCTTTTTCAGCCATCAATCTTCCTTTTCTACACCATACTTTTCTATAAGTGCACTATCCACAATTTTCACTAGTCGCGCAATATCATTCTTATCTTGTGCCCATGCGCCCGAAGCCATTGGATGCCCACCACCATCAAATTGATTTGCAATTTGATTAATCACAATGGTTTTGGACCGTAAACGTACACGGAAATTACCTTCATCTTGTTCTTCAAAAATTGCCCACGCTTTCACACAGTCAATTTTTGAAGGCAGTGGCACAACGAATGCTGTTCCAGACTCTTGCAAATTAAATTTTTTAACCAAGTCTTTGGTCATGACAATATAAGCGAAACCTGAAGGCAAAATGGTCAAATTTTGTAATACATAACCAGACAACTTGGCCGCATTTTCGGAAATCGTCTCCATGTGATGATGAACAGTCTCATAGTCAAAATGATATTTAAATAACTCGGATACAACGCGGAACGTTTCAGAATCCATGCCGTACATAAAGCGACCAGTGTCACCAACAATACCAATATACAGCAATCGGGCTGCCTCTTGTGTCATCACAAGCCCTTGGTCCTTCAGCAACTCGTAAAACTCATAAATCATCGTACTTGTAGCAGAATGACCCTCTTTCACCCATTGCCAATCGCCATACTGATCATCATTTGGATGGTGATCGATTTTGATAATTTCTAAACCATTAGACCAACGCTGATCATCTACTCGCGGTGCATTTGCTGTATCCGTTACGATCACCAAAGCCTTATTATAGGTTGCATCAGAAATTGTGTCCATAAAAGGCTCAGTCTCACTCATCCAAGCCAATCCTGGCACAGGCTTCCCAACAGCATAAATATTTTTTTCAGGAAAACTAGCTTTCAGTATCGCTTTTAGGCCTAATTGCGAGCCAAAGGCATCTGGATCAGGTCGCTGATGTCGATGGATAATAATGGTTTCATAACGTTTAATTTGTTCTAATATTTGCTCTTCAATACGTGCCATGTCTATTCTTTCTCAAATACTATTTCCTACAATTGTATCATTAAAATAGCGACATTTCCTCAAAAGTCGCAGATTGTAGATTACTCATTGAAACGCCTAGCAAACGCACTGAAAATTCGGTACCAATATTATCTTCAAACGTTGCTTGTGAAGCCATCACCAGTGTCGCTTCATTCAATTGCCAAGGGGCATCTTGTGTAATCGCACGTGTTATTGTGTTAAATTGATCATCCCTAATTTTGATATTTAAAGTACGTCCAATCAGTTTTTGTCGTTTCAAGCTCATAATTAAGCTACTCACTAGCTTTTTGAATTCAATTTGAACGGCATTGTTGTCATGCAATGCATGGTCAAACGTTTCTTCTTTACCAATCGACTGTCGCTGTCTTTGCCATTCAACTGCACCAAAATGAACACCGCGAGCTTGCCAATACAAACGTTCGCCCATTTTGCCAAACTCAGTTTTGAGTGTTTCTTGTGACATCTGACGTAAATCTAAACCATTTTCAATACCCAATTCATCAAACTTTTCTTTTGTTTTTTTACCGACTCCGCGAAAAGCACTTATTGGTAAGTAATCTAAAAACTGAAGTTGGTTCTCATGATCAATCACAGTGACGCCATTAGGTTTATTATATTCTGATCCTAATTTGGCTAATAACTTATTGTGAGAAACCCCAATAGAACTCGTTAGTTGTGTTTCTTTTAATATCTGGTGCCTTATTTCAGCAGCCAAAGTTGCACCACTTAAAATATTTTCCGTTACATCCAAGTAGGCCTCATCAAAAGCCACAGGTTCAACTTTAGTGGTAAACCGACGAAAAATATCATGAATTTGTGCGGAAACAACTTTATATTTGGGAAAGTTTGGCGAGAGAAATATGCCATTGGGTGCCAATCGTTTTGCTTCAAAAGCACTCATCGCAGAATGAATGCCCAGCTGACGCGCAACATAATTAGCAGTAGCAACCACCCCATGTCCGTTATTTTGAGTTGGATCCCTTGCAATAATTAAGGGCTTAGAACGTAATTCTGGCTGATCTCTCATTTCAATTTGCGCATAAAATGCATCTAAATCAACATGTAATATTTTACGTTTATCAATTGTTGTCAAGAATTCTGCCATGATTATATTTTATCACGGGAACACTTGTTCTTGCAGCTTATTTAGTACAATCTTTATGCTTAGTTCAACACAAAACGTTCAAACAAGATTTCTGGGTCTTGTTGTGTGGACTTCAAGAGTCTTTCCATATTTAGCATACCTAAATAACCGGAACGTATAGTTGTTAATTGGTGATTTTTTAAGATTTGCTTTGCTAATTTGACGCGATAAGGGTGTACTTTGAGTTGTGAGGCAATTGTTGCATCATTACCAGACAAACCCGCGACCTGCAATAATAGCCGAAATTGTCCTATTAGTACAGCATTGATACGCAAAGGAATTTCATTATTGTCTATCAATTCACGATATATTGTTACAGCTGCCTTTGAATGATTTTTTATGACAGCCTCAACCAATGTAAAAGCCGTTGCTGTCAAAGTATTTGGCACAAGGTTGATGACTCCCTCTAAATCAATTATTTTAGTTTTATTAGCATACGCAATTAGTTTAGGTAATTCGTTTTGCATGTTCGAATAATGTGCATTGGTCCGCATGACCAGTTCACTAAGCGCATCGGGTGTAATCTGGTAATCACGTTGCGCCAATTCAGACACGATTGCTTGTTTTGATTGCCGTTCATCTAAGGATGGTAATTCAACTACCTCAGACATTTTCAGTACTAATTTTGTTAGTTTTTTTCGTTTATCCAATTTAATATCATTTGCAAAAAAAACAACAATGTTCTCAGACAGCGGCTTTTCAAGGAGTTGCAATAATAAATCACTATCATGGTCAGATATTTTGCCCGTTGCCGTTAAAAACAGTGGTTTGTTTACTACAATAACGCGACGTTCACCAAAAAAAGGGGCTGACATCGCGTCATTAATCACCATATCAAGCGGTTGGTCAGCGAGATTAAATTGTGAATAATTCATATCGCGATCTTCAAGTGCTACCAATTGTTTAAACGCAGCAACTGTCCTGCGTAACAGAATCTCTTCTTCACCAGTGACAACATAAAAATTTGCCATAGCATTATTATCAATTTGTTGTTGTAACTGCTTAAAATTCATGCGGTAATTTCACCTTAAAATATCCATTTTTACCTCTATAAACATATTTAATCATACCATGTATTTGCGTATTAAAAACCGACATTTGGTTTTTTTGAACTGTCTCTAAGGTTTCCTGATGTGGATGATGATAATGATTATTTCTACCAGCAGAAATAATGCCAATACTTGGTCGCCATTTGGAAAAGGTTATTGGATCGGTAGATGTTCTAGAGCCATGATGTCCTAGTTTGACCAAATCAACCCTCATTTCAGGATGTCTTTCCGCAAGCAATCGCTCCCCTGTCCGGTCCAAATCCCCAGCTGTCAAAACTCTCATGCCACCCAAAACGCCATATAATGCGATTGAGTCTTCATTGCCAGCTTGCCCAACCGTTAACGGGTGATATATGTGCAACGGTAAATCATTCACCTGGTTTGATTCAGTGACCTCAAATACTTCTGTTTTCTTTAGATAAGGTAAAATTTGGACTTTAAAACTTTGCTGTGATCTCATACCCGCGGGCATCAATATTTTTTTGACGTGCATAAGACGTAATATTTCTTTAGCATCCCCAATATGATCTTGATCATGATGTGTTAATATCAAATGATCAATCGTATCAATTCCTAAACTATGCAGATAATTAACAATCACAGTCTCACCTTTTGATCTTTCATATTGTTTGACTTGCCAAGATTGTTTCTCCCCAAATGTTACTTGGCCCCCGGTATCGACAACCGTTACTGTATGATTAAGAGGTGTTCGAATTAAGGCTGCATCACCTTGACCAATATCAAATGTCGTAAATTCACCCGTGAGCGGTCGCTTGATAATGAGTATCGTCGATGCCAATAACAAGAGCCAAATTAGTCGCGCACGAGAAACAATTATTTTTTCTCGACAGAACATGCAAAATCCAAACACAATTAGCAAGGTTGTACTTAATTCCGGTATTTTACCAATAACAATATTGCCAGGCAAAACGGCCAACCAATCGATCAATGCTGCAAAAAAATGAATGATTGCATTAGCACTATCAACAATTATTGGAAAACGCTGTCCAAAATATCCTAACATGACTAATGGCACAATAATTGTTCCAAAAACAGGAACAGCAAAAATATTCACAACTGTTTGTAAAATATGCCATGTGAGTTGCTGTTGAACAATTAATGGAAAACTGATGACACTCATTAAAAGATTAGTACGCCAAAAAGATAATTTTTTTGCAAAAGATAAACAGAACGTGAGTAAAAACGACAGTTGTCCACCCAAAGTTAATAATATTTGCGGTGAAAATATCAAACTAATTAATAAACTAATTGCCCAAATATCGTACGATTTAAATCTATGATGGTGTAAATCTTGCCATAATATTAGTTCACCAGCAACAATGGCGCGGATCAAAACCGCCGGTTCCCCAGCAAAAACAAAATAAATCATTAAAAGACCTGATAAAAGTACAATCGTAATTTCTTTAGTAATCCATAGTCGTTTTGCTAAAGCCATTATCATCATGATTAAAAAGGACACGTGAAAGCCAGAAACACTAAACAAGTGAATTAATCCTAATGTCTGTACACCAGGATTGTCGCCATATAATGCTTGTGGTGTCACGCCCAAAATCAAGGCCTGTGCATATTCGCGAAGTGGTTTAGGTAGCGACTCGGTGTCATGTATTGCCCGACTATGCCAAGCATGAAGCTGATATCGTATGCCATTTAATATATCATGTGACACCATATTTTCAACCTGCCAAGTCGTCACAGTGAATTGGTGTGTCATATTTTTCGTTTCATAGAATTCTTGCGAATCAAATTGATTAAAGTTTGTGGCTGATCGAATGCGCGTAAGATCACCAGTGGCGCTAAACGTCAAAACATGATCTTGCTTGAGCCATTCTTCTTTGCTTTGTTTATTAGGAAGCGTCCAGTACAATTTAACAGCCTCACCACTGTCTAATGTAGCAGTCGAACTCAAATTATCGCCGTCAATGCTGACGTTATCCGGAAAAATCACACCTGTTAATTGCACATTTTTTTGGTCGGGTATCTCTGCTTGGTTTTTCAAATTCCTAGCATCATGAAAAAAATAAATCATGAATGGCGTTATTAAAACAATAACCATTAGAAAAAAACGTAAATGACGTTGCCATAATATTAGAATCAACGTACCTAATAACATTATCCAACTTGACAGACATGGTCTATAGATAACGCCACCAAGAGACGCCACTAAAAGCGAAAATAATAACAACTTTGCATTTTGCATTAGATTGCCAGTTGCTCTTTAATTGCTTCAAAACGTTTTGTACCAATACCAGAAATTGATTTAAGCTCTTCAATCGATTTAAACCCACCATGTTCCTGACGATAATCAAGAATCTGATCAGCTTTTTTTTCACCAATTCCTTCCAAGTTTTGAAGTTCTTCTTTAGTAGCAGTATTAAGATTGATAGTTGTTTTGGTTTGACTTGAAGCCACTGTCTCATTGGCAAAATTTGTTGGTACTTGCTCACCCTTAATAGGAACATACAAGACCTGTCCATCAGTTAACCTCTGTGCCAAATTCACTTGGGTCATATCCGCTTCAGTGCGCTGCCCGCCAGCCTTTAAAATAGCACTTTGGACTCTATCAGATGTATCAACTTGATAAACACCTGGTTTATTAACTGCACCTTTGACATCTACCATAATAACTGCTGATGTTTGTTTGCTAGTCGATTTTACTTGGCTCTCAGACTTCGGTATTGACTGAGATGTCTGAGTACTACTGAAACTCTGAATACCTTTCTCAGATTGTTCGTGTCCTGGCCATAGTAAATAAACTGTTCCGATTACAATAATAAGAATACCGACACCTATTGGTTTAACCAAGGTTGTTTTTGTCTTAATTACCTCAAATATATCTAACATTTTTCACCTCATACTTATAGTACGAAATCAAAATAAAAAAGCTTAGTGAAGTTGGCATATCCAAGAACACTAAGTCTTTATTTAGTACTGTCAGTGGTTTTAATAATTTTACCTGATTTAAGATAATTGACAGCATCATCAAATGTTTGAACCGGAATAACTTTTAGATTTGGTGCATACTTTTTGGCCGTATCACGTGCTAACATGTAATTTGTTTTGTGCTGCTCTTCATATTTCAACAATTCTTTAGTAGGTTTAATGTATGGTGCAAAGAAAACAGTTGATCCTGCTTCCTTAGCAGCCATAATTTTCTTATCAATACCACCAATTTCGCCGACATAACCATTAGCGTTCATTGTACCAGTACCAGAAATGTTACGTCCATTCGCCAACTTATCGCCGGTCAGTTGATCATAAATTTGTAGTGTGAACATAAGACCGCCAGATGGGCCACCGATTTGACCGGGATCAACACTCACTTTAGGCGTGGTTGTCACAGCTACATTGTCAGTTAAGACAATACCAATCCCGGCTCGTCCGTTAGGATATTCAGGTGTCTTGGTGCCAGGCAGCTTAATCGTAGTGCCTTCTGCTTGACCGCTTTTACCATCACGGGTATATGAAACCGTGACGGTTGTGCCTTTTTTCTTATTAGCCAAATACTTAATAAAACCATCTGAATTTTCATAATGGTGACCATCAATTGCCGTAATCGTGTCACCAACTTTGATCGTTTTTTTAAAATGCGAAGTCTTTGAAACGCTCAACACATATATACCACGGTATTTAGTAGTAATGGGCTTACTTGCCTTATTGAAGGCAACCTGTTCAGCATTAGCTATCGCACTTTGCATATAAAAGTCCTGAACTTTACTGAAAGTAGCAGAAGACTCACCGCCCGTCACATCTGCTTCACTCGCATATGACAAATGTGGATTAATTTTGGTTTGTAAAAATTTAAAACCATTGGCTTGGGTCAAGAAGACTGACGTAATTCTGTATTGTCCTTTGGCTGTATCTTTCTTACCATCAATCGTCACAAAACGAGACAAATCATCTGCTTCACCTGGTGACTCTATATAACCGTTCAATGGCCACACACCAGCAACAATCCCAGCTAAAACTAGAACAGAAACGACGGCAACAATTATTTTATTCTTTTTGCGCATTCAGTCGCTCCTTCAAAGCTGCCACAACAACAGGTGGCACAAATTTTGCCATATTTTCGGCACCCATACTCCCAATCTCTTTGACCATCGAGCTGGATATATTTTGGTTTTCTGGTTTGGCTAACAACAGCACTGTTTCAACGTCAGCTAAAGCACTATTAACCCCTGCAATGTCACGCTCATACTCAAAATCTTTACCATTACGCAAACCACGGACAATATATTTAGCACCAATTTCAGCCATAAATTGTACCGTCAATCCTGACATAATAGCCACTTCAACATTGGGTAAATCTCTGACAGCCTCAGTGATCAAGGCCTGTTTTTCTGCTGGCGTGAACAAGGCTGACTTACTAGTGTTATTGCCAACCCCTACGACCACTTTTTCAAATAAATAACTTGCCCGTGTAATGATGTTCAAATGTCCATTCGTTAATGGATCAAAACTACCTGGAAACAGTGCAATACTCATATCTTATCCCTCATATTGATAGATTGTCACGACGGTAATACCATAATGCTTTTGCTGAATAATTCTAAACTTTTTATCTGCTTCTGGCAAGTTAGCCGCATCATTGCTTTCAGCCAAAATAACGGCATCCGTATTAAGTAAACCCATCTCAGCCATTTTTGACATATCAGAAGCAATCGTTTCCTTGGCATAGGGGGGATCCAAAAAAACTAAATCAAATTGTTTATTCTCTGTAGCAAATTTTGACAGCGCTTGTTGAGCTGGTGCTTTTAAAATTGTGAATTGATTTTCATGGTGTGTCTTTTTAACGTTTTCAGACATGACTTTGATGGCCTGAAACTGGCGGTCAACTAATGTTGCGTGCGTCATGCCACGCGAAACTGCTTCAATACTTAATCCACCAGTACCGCCATACAAATCTAGCACCTCCCCCTCATCTAGGTAGGGCATCAACATACTAAACATTGCCTCTTTAACTTTGTCTGTTGTGGGTCTAGTTTTATCACCACTAACTGCCTCTAAACGCGTACCACGAAAATTACCTGAAATGACTCGCATAATTTATCAGTCACGGACTGGCTGTGCATCGTCCGTGATTCCCCCTTCGTCATAATTTTCAAAGAAAATATCATCATGCATATCACCTAATTCAGGGTCAATATCTGGCCGCGGCGAGGTAACAACACGCTTCACAAATTTGTATTGTTGTAACTTACTGACAACTTCACCAACATTTTCTTCATTCAAATAAAGTCCGACCAAAGACATTTTCCTCGAAATATATGTAATTTGGCCAAACTTTTTAAGTTGTTGTGCATGACGGACATGACTTAAATAGACATAAACGGCTCGTCGCTCTTGTATTTGAAATGTCATTGATAATCCTTTCTAGCAACTACATCGTTTGGATGGATGTCAACTGCTTTTTTCTGATGAGCAGCAATATTGAGTGTGAGCCCGATAGCTGCACTAAAGGCAATATAAGATGATCCACCACCAGAAATGAAAGGAAAGACCACCCCTGTGATTGGCAAAACGCCAATCACACCGCCCAAGTTGACGAATGCTTGGACAAACAACAACATCGCCACACCATACAAAATTAGCCGCTGATACTGATTTTTCTGGCGAATACCTAGAAGAATCAGTCGCGTTACCAAAATTAGAATTAGCATCAATACAATAACGGTTACAACAGCTCCTAATTCTTCAGTCATCACAGCCATAATAAAGTCAGTGTTTGACTCAGGTAAGTAAGGCTTAATAAGAGAATTGCCCAATCCCACACCAAATAATCCCCCATGAGCGATAGCATAATAACCATACAAAAGCTGCCGGCTCTGATCCGGATCAGCCCAAGGATTCACAAAATTAATCAAACGTAAAATACTATAATGTGTACTACCTGTCAGGTGAAATACTTTATTAACCAGGTTAATAATGGGCTGTAGCAAAGCAAATAGTGCACTGATGCCAATAAACCAGATAACCATTATTTTTCTTGAAACACCAGACGCCAATACCATTACAAAAACGATACCAATCGCAATTAGCATATTACCATTATCCGGCATAATCAACAACAAAAACAAAGATAACACAGGTGGCCCCCATATTTTCATTTGGGCAAGTGGTTGGCGTGAAATTTTCACCCCTGCCTGCCAAGGCACTCGTGTCAGAATATGGGCACAATACAAAATTAAAATCAGTTTCAAAAATTCAGCAGGTTGCAATGTCATAAACCCTAGCGGAATCCAACCATGCGCACCATTGACGGCTGGCATGATACGGGCAATGACAAGTAATGCAATAATGCCATACATCAGTATTTTAAGCCACTGTGGTCTGCGCCAATTATTAAGATTAAGATGAAATAATGTAAACGCACCAATCCAGCCAATAATAACAAAAACTAATTGCTTATAAAAATTAAGCATTGCCGAGTTAGTTAGGCTCGCTGAAAAAACCATCACGACACCTAACGCACTCAAAATACCAAATGGGACAGCAATCCAATAATCTAATTGTCTTAATTTTTTAAACATCAATCGCCCATAATTGTCTTCATGTTAGTGTCATCCAAGCTTTGAGCTATCGCAATAACAAATGCTTTGGCTGCCTCAAAATCTTTAATTGACCATACTGTTTGATGTGTGTGAATATATCGTGAAGCAACACCCAAAGCAACTGAAGGTACACCATTTAATTCACTCTGAGCAGCCGCCGCATCTGTTCCGCCCTTGGAAACAAAATACTGATAAGGAATGTGATGATCTTCAGCAGTAGATAGCAAAAATTCTTTTAAGCGTAGTGGCATAACCACTGTTGGATCAAATACCCGCAACAAAGTACCTTGATCTAGAACACCTTGATGGCCCGTTGAACCTGCTACATCGTCAGCAGCACTAGAATCAATTGCAAAGAAAATGTCTGGCTTCATTAAATTAACCGCACCATGTGCGCCTCGTAGGCCAACTTCTTCTTGTACATCTGCGCCCATAATTAATGTGTTTGGTGTTTTAACATTTTGTAAGTCTTCTAAGGCCTCCAAAACCGTCACAACACCAAAGCGATTATCCCATGACTTTGACATCACACGTTTCTGATTTGCAGCCATAACCGTCTCAACACGTGGTACAACAAAATCACCGGGACGCACACCAAATGCCAACGCCTCATTGTTGTCAACAAAGCCAGCATCAAACAAAATATCATCAACAGTTGGCAATTTTGGTCCATTAGCACTACCCCGCAATAGATGTGGTGATACTGAACTAGAAACAACTGGGTATTGTCCTTTGCTGGTAAATAACGTAAAGCGTTGTGAACTAATTACTGCTGGATTCCAGCCACCGACAGCAGCAACCTTTAAAGCACCGGAAGGTAGGATTTCAGTTACAATAAATCCGACTTCATCTAAATGAGCTGCAAACATAACCCGCGGGCCATCACCATTTTTAACACCGTATATGCCCCCCAGACCTTCCTGTGCCACTTCATCAACCAATGGTGTCAATTCTGCTCGAAACGCCTTTCTAATTTCGTGTTCTTGTCCCGATGTTCCTTGTAGTTCTGTATACTTTTTAATTCGTTCCCATGTCGTTGTTTTCATTTGAGATAATGCCTTTCACTAAAATTCGTATCATATTCATACAATATTGGCTCGCCATTGCCAATTTCTAAACCATCAATATCGTCGTCACTAATGTCTTCAATATATTTAATCAGCGCTCGCAAAGTACTGCCATGCGCTACCATCAAAACATTTTGTCCAGCTTTAAGCTTTGGCAATATGTTGGAAGTCCAGTATGGAATTAAGCGGTCACTAGCCATTTTCAAGCTTTCACCACGAGGTTCGATATTTACTGAATATCGGCGATTAGGATTGACCTGTTCTAATAACGGCGGAATAGCCGTATAGCTTCGCCGCCATAAAGCAACCTGATTAACACCGTATTTTTCACGCGCACTATCTTTGTTCAATCCGCGTAAGGCACCATAGTGGCGTTCGTTTAAACGCCAAGTTTTGTTAATTGGTACCCACGCCTGCTGCATTTCATCCATGATGATATAAGCTGTAATAATTGCACGCTGTAAATAAGAAGTATATACATTATCCAATGTCAATTGATAACGCGACAAAACCTGACCCACTTGATGTGCCTGAGTTTTCCCTTTTGCAGTTAGTGGTACATCTGTCCAACCGGTAAATTCATTATCACGATTAGCCGTTGATTCTCCGTGACGTACCAGCACCAATTTAGCTACCATCCTGAACTCCTTTTTTTACACTTTCTATATTATAACGTTTTTGAGTTGACGTCGCTACACAGCAATCCATATATTACGAATCTCAAACCTTGATATTATCTCTACTTTTAATTACGAAATAAACACTTTTAAAAATTTCAAAAACAACGTGCAAAATGCTAGCTAATACAGCATGATTCCGTTAGAATAGATATTCAGAACATATATCAATTTTTGGAGTGATTGAGGATGAGAGATCTAACACAGGGCTCACCTGCTAAACAAATTTTATTTTTTACAATTCCTTTGGTTATTGGGAATCTGTTTCAACAACTCTATAATTTTTCTGACACGCTGATTGTCGGTCAGACACTTGGTGTCAAAGCATTAGCCGCCGTTGGTGCTACTGGTTCAATCATGTTTTTAATCTTAGGATTTGTACAAGGATTCACAGCTGGTTTATCCATTATTACAGCACAACGCTATGGTGCTCGTGATATCGCTGGTGTGCGAAAAAGTATGGCATCTACTTTACTCGTTTCAGCTATTACAACTATTGTGGTTACAATTGCTAGTTTGGTGATTGTTTATCCTTTGCTCAAGTTGATGCAAACCCCAGCAGAAATCTTAAACCAAGCTTTTATTTTTATTGCTATTATTTTAGCAGGTATTTTTGCCACAATGGGATATAACGTTACTGCCAACGCATTGCGCGCTGTTGGTGATTCACGTTCTCCTCTCATCTACCTAATTATCGGCATGATTGCCAACATTATTTTAGAATTGTGGTTTATTTTGGGGCTTAAATTAGGTGTCGGTGGTGCGGCCTTAGCGACTGTTTTAGCGCAATTAATTTCTACTGTTTTTAGTTTTTGGCATATCTACAAGTATTCACCACTACTACAAGTGTCACGCTCAGATCTCAAATGGGATAGCAAAGACATTCGCATTCATCTTCATGCGGGATTACCCATGGGCTTTCAAAGTTCCATCATCGCAATTGGCGCCCTTGTACTACAAGGGGCTCTCAATACTTTGGGAACAGATGCAGTCGCTGCAACAACTGCCGCACAACGAATTGATCAAGTAGCCACGCTACCACTGATGTCTTTTGGTATTACAATGGCAACTTTTGCAGCTCAGAATTACGGGGCTAAACAGTTTGACCGTATTTTAGTTGGGGTCAAACAGGCTCTATTCATGAGCATGGGATTTGGTCTTTTCATGGGTATTATTGAAATTCTATTTGGTGATCTCGCAGTAATGCTGTTTGTTGGTTCGGGCCAACATGAAGTTTTGAACCTAGCACAACAATATTTCTGGGCAAATGGTGCCTTTTATTACATCTTATCGGCTCTGTTTATTATCCGGTATGTATTACAGGGTCTAAACGATGCCAAAACACCAACTTATGCCGGTATTGCGGAGTTAATTATGCGCACAGTAGCTGCCGTTGTTCTTGTAGGACCCTTTGGCTTCTTTGGTGCTAGTCTCGCCAATGTTTTGGCTTGGGCCGGATCGTTAGTCGTTATGATTCCAGCCTATCGCAAAATCGTTAAAAATTTGAAGCAACAAACAAACGTCAGTATAGCCGAACAATAAATCGGTAAAGTTCGTTTTAAAAGCGTTTTCATTACTTTTTAAAATACAATGTTCGTTATTTTATGCAATTTTATTACCTTTTCTACTTTAATTGTGCGCCAATGACTGCTAGAATAAGACAGTACGTTTTACGTAACTAATTATTTGGGAGGCAATCATGTCAACGATTGCACATTATTTCAAGTTTGAGGAGCTCAATACGAACTTTCGTACTGAATTCATCGCCGGTCTCACTACCTTTGCGTCTATGGCCTATATTTTATTCGTCAACCCCACTGTTTTGGGGGCTGCTGGCATGGACAAGGGTGCAGTTTTCACAGCCACTGCCATTGCTTCAGCCGTAGCCACAATTTTCATGGGCGTTGTTGCACTTTACCCAATTGCGATAGCACCAGGATTGGGTGTCAATGCATTCTTTGCTTATTCAGTTGTGATTGGTATGGGTATTAAATGGCAAACTGCAATGGCAGGTGTCTTTGTTGCAGCAATCATCTTTGTCATTTTGACATTATTCAAGATTCGCGAAAAAATTATTAATATTATTCCAAAAAACTTAAAGCTAGCGATTGCATCTGGGATTGGGCTATTCATTGCTTTTATCGGTTTACACGACGCTGGATTAATCGTTGCCAACAAAGATACTATGGTTGCTTTAGGTCATTTAACAGCACCAACCTCCTTGTTATCAATTTTTGGTATTATTGTCACTTTTGTCTTGATGAGCCGTAAAACACCCGCAGCAATTTTCTTTGGTATGATTTTAACTTCTATTGCCGGTATTTTAACCGGCTTAATCAAATTACCGTCCGCTATTATTTCACCAGCACCATCTTTGGCACCAACTTTTGGTGAAGGTGTCATGCATATTGGTGATATCAATTCAATTCAGTTAATTACAGTCGTCATCACTTTTCTACTCGTGACATTTTTTGACACAGCCGGTACAATGATTGGTTTAGCAACACAAGCTGGTTTTATGGAAAATAACAAAATGCCTCGTGTTGGCCGTGCTTTGATGGCAGATGCCGTTGGTATGACGGTAGGTGCAGTCATTGGGACTTCACCTACCTCAGCTTATGTTGAGTCGTCTGCCGGAATTGCCGTAGGCGGTCGTTCAGGTTTAACATCTGTATTTACAGGTATCTTCTTCTTGTTTGCATTACTATTTTCGCCATTGCTTTCTGTGGTCACTTCACAAGTCACTGCGCCAGCCTTGGTTGTTGTAGGTGTATTAATGGCTGAAAACCTAAGAGAAATTGATTGGGAAGACTTAGCGATTGCTGCACCAGCATTTCTGATTGTCATTGGTATGCCACTGACTTACTCGATTTCAGATGGTATTGCACTAGGATTTATCTTATACCCTATTACAATGATCGCAACTGGTCGTGCTAAGAAAGTTCATCCTCTAATGTACATTTTAGCAGTCATTTTCATTGCATTTCTTCTCATTATTGCTAGTTAAAATCTATTCAAAGAGACCATCATGTTTGATAATTAAATCAAACATGATGGTCTCTTTTTGGTATATTATCGCAAATTTTTACGACAGTTATCAAAATCAATTTGAGATTTTCTCTCGTAAATCACGCGCATTAGCCAGAGCAGTATCGGTAACATTATCTCCCGATAACATCATTGCAATGGCATGTATACGTCCTGTTTCATCAAGCGGTGTGACTTGAGTAAGTGTGCGATCTTTTTCGGTTGTTTTTGCGATCAAAAAATGGTGAGTTGCAGCCGCTGCGACCTGTGGCAAATGAGTAATTGCTAATACTTGTGATCCTTTGGCAATTGTTTGCATTTTTTTTGCAATGGCTTGGGCCACGCGACCAGAAACACCGGTATCAGCTTCGTCAAATACAATCGAAACGATTCGTTGTTGTTTGGTGAACGTCGTTTTCAACGCCAGCATTAAACGCGCAACTTCACCACCGGACGCAATTTTGACCAATGGTGCCATGCCTTCGCCCTTGTTGGTTTGAACGTAAAAAATAACCTTGTCACTCCCAGAGGCAATAAAACCTTCAATCGGCTCAAAATGGACCGCAAATTCTGCCCCGTTCATTAATAAATCTTGTAACTGTTGGTTAACATCATGCTCAAGCCGGCGGGCTGTTTGCTGACGAACTTCGTGAAGTTTGATTGCCTTCTGTCTTAAAATCTGTCGCAAATCATTTTGTTTAATCTGCAATTGTTCCACATTGTAACTATCATCGTTCACAACACTTAGTTCTTTTTCAATTTTAGCCTGAAATGCTAGCACATCACTGACAGTGGCGCCGTATTTACGTTCAAGTGTGTGAATCAACTGCAAACGATCATCTATACGAATTAATTCTGACTCATCATAAGTTAAATCATTAAATTGTTCCGCCACATCTCGTGCAACTTCCTGTGCAGTATAATAAGCATCTGAAATAGTTTGAGATAGTTCTGCATAAACCGTATCATAGGCTGAAATATCCTGTAACTGCTGCATTGCTTCAGCCAACAAATCAACTGCACCACCTTGTTCATCGTTAAGCGCAGTTTGAACATTCTGTAAATGATCAGCTATTTTTTTGAAATTATTTAATTTGCCCCTTGCATCAAGTAATTGATTTTCCTCGTCAGGTTGAAGGTCAGCTTCTTGAAGTTCATCTTGTTGAAATTTTAATAAATCAAGTCGTTGGGTAATTTCACGTCGCGAGGATTGTAATTTCCGAATACGTGCCGTAATTGCCCTAAAGTCCTGAAAAGTACGACCATAATCTGAACGTACTTGAGACAATTTTTCGCCGCCAAATGCATCCAATAATGGCAAATGTTCATCTTGATTGAGCAACTGTTGTGTGTCATTTTGACCTTGAATGTCAACTAAGAAGCTGCCAATCATTGCCAATGTTTTTAAGTTAACAAGAACACTGTTAACGCGAATTGTGCTGCGACCATTTTGCGTTAATTCGCGATAAATAATTAATTCATTATCATCAAAATCAATGCCAGCTTCCGTCAATAATTTATAAAGCTGTTCATTTTTTGGCAAGCTGAAGATAGCTTGTAAGGTGGCCTTTTTGCTTCCATGCCGCACCATCTCAGAACTTGCTCGGCCACCGGTTAGCATCGACAAAGCATCAATAATAATTGATTTTCCGGCGCCAGTCTCACCGGTCAAAACACTCATACCTGTCTCAAACTGTAATTCAATTTTTTCTATAATAGCAAAATTTTCAATAATAAGATCTTCTAGCATAAGTTAATTGGTATCGCAGATACATTTCCTTTCTACTATTTTTCTAATAATTTTTGAACCATGCTGGTAACTTGGATTGATGGCACCCCGTCCTTTAATAATACGAGTACAGAACCGTCATCGCTTAGTGTCCCAAATATTTCTGGAAACTGAACCTGCTCAAATAAGTTTGCTACCAACTGACCATTGCCAGGTTGCACTTTTATCATGACCATACCCCGTTGCGCACTTTGGCTCAAAAAGGCTTGTTGTAATATACGACGTAATCGTTGCAAATGTGGTCGATCATCTTGTTTCGGCAAATGATATAAAAATCCACCATGTGAATTTGGCACTTTAATCAATCCTAATTCATTTATATCGCGCGAAATAGTCGCTTGGGTGACCATTTCTCCTAATGTTTCAAAATGTGCAACAATATCCTCTTGACGACCGACAGCATGTTCTTGAATGAGTTGAACCAATGCTTTTTGGCGAGCTTTTTTATTCATTGGCATCTCCTGTGTGATTTAGCTGTTGGTAAGTTGATATCAGCAATTGATCAATATCAATATCATCAGCGATTTTTGGTTCTTCTACGCGTTGCAGCACAGCCAAAAATTCAATGTTTCCCTGTCCACCTTTAATTGGTGAAAAAGTCAAGTGTTCAACTGAAAAACCTTCACGCACCATCATGGTAATTGTCTGCTGCAACACTTCGCGGTGAACTGATGAATCCTTGATAATACCATTTTTACCAACATGTTCACGTCCAGCCTCAAATTGCGGTTTGATCAGCGCGACAACCTGCCCGTTCTTCGCAATAATGTCAGCGAGTGGCGGTAAAATGAGCCCCAGAGAAATAAATGAAACGTCGATTGTAGCAAAATCTGGTTGTCCAAACGTAAAATCAGTCAATTTGGCGTAACGAAAATTAGTATTCTCCATGACTTTAACGCGCGCATCTCGACGCAATTTCCATACCAACTGATTGGTCCCAACGTCTAAAGCATAAACTAATTTAGCACCATTTTGCAACGAGACATCCGTAAAACCACCAGTTGATGAACCAATGTCTAAGACAATTTTATCTTGTACAGATAAATCGTAAGTGTTCAAAGCTTTTTCCAGTTTTAAACCACCACGGGATACATACTTCAACTTTTCACCCTTGAAATGTAGTTCGGTTGTGACTGGTATTTTTTGCCCCGCCTTATCTAAACGCTCCTCATTTTCGCCAAGAATTTCACCAGCCATAACAGCGCGTTTTGCTTGTTCACGTGATTCGAAAAGACCCTGTTGGACTAGTAATACATCGACACGTTCTTTATCAACACTCATGATTTATCTCCAATAAAAGTGATTAATTCTGATAACAACTCTGGATGAAAACGCTGGTCATTCAATTTAATGTCATTCAAAATTTTATAGGCATCATTCAAATAATCATCGCGCATCCGCTCAGCAGTCGTCACGCCAACTAGATGTGGTAACGCATTGACTGATTCAGTTGTATCTTGCTGAAAATCATCCAGATCATCCTGAATTTGAAAGGCCAATCCAAGCTTTTCTCCAAAGTCAGCTATTTTCGTTACCAAGTCAGGATTAAAAGTCTCATCATTTGCGCTACCTTTAACCAAAAGCGCGCCTGCTTGCGCAGCGTAACGCAATAAAGCCGCGGTTTTAGGTTGATAAATTAATGATAATAGACTTTCTTGGTCAAAATCACTCTCGGCACCGTCGTGATTCTGCATGTCATGTATTTGTCCAAGCACCATACCGTTTGCTCCTGCGGCTTGCGATAAATACTGTGTGATCAATACAATCGATTCCGACGCTGGCGCCCCAGACACCGTCAATGCCTGGGGAATAACAGTGAAAGCACCGGTTAACAAAGCATCCCCTACCAAAATGGCATTTGCCTCACCATATAAGGCATGTACACTAGGTTTGCCTCGCCTTAGCAGGTCATTGTCCATTGCCGGTAGATCATCATGTACTAATGAATAAGAGTGGATCCATTCCACTGCCGTAGCAATTTTGAGTTGGCTAGGTGTTATCAATTGTTCAAAACTCTCTAAAACCATCAAGGTTAGTAATGGTCTCAAACGTTTGCCGCCATTCAATACCGCATATTTCATCATGGCAACCAAATCATCATCTGAGCTAACTTGAGATAAATCGTTTTCCAGTTGCGCATTAATTTTTGGCAGCCATTCATTTTGAAATTTCTTTAAATTAGTCATTTGTTAATTCCAAATCCGATAATTCACCATTATCATCCATTACTTTAGCTAATGTTTCTTCAGCATCTTTTAGTGTTTTTTGTAGATCTTTAACCAGACCAACGCCCGTTTGAAAATCAACCAACGCTGTTTCCAGCGGTCGATCCCCTTTTTCTAGTTGACTTACGATGGTTTCTAATTGTTGTAATTTTTCTTCAAATGTCAATTGTTCACTCATGTTTTACTCCTGTAATATTTGCAACTACGCTCCCGTCAGCTAAGCGCACATTGATTTCATCATCTTTATTTAAAACGTTCACACTACGAACCACCTGTTCATTTTGAGTCACAATGGCATAACCGCGCGTTAAAATTTTTAATGGGCTAACAAGATCCAACTTAGCGCCCAATAGCTGCAACTTTTCTTGGGACGGTTGCAATAAATGCTGTTGTAATTGCTGTTGTCGATGTACAAGCGTCGTGTAGTCGTGTTGCGCGTTGATTAATCGTTGATGCGTAAGCTGCACTAATAACCTAGCTGCTTGATCCACACGTTGATTGTAACCCGTGTATAATCGATCTGGTTGTTTAAAAATGACATGCTCGGTCATTCTGTTTAAACGTTGTTTTTGGGTGGCAATAATTTGTTGGATTCTGGTTAACTGTCGGACTTGCAATTCTTGCAATCGGGATTGTATCTGGGCAAGCGTAATAGGTGTAGCCAGTTCCGCTGCCGCTGTTGGTGTTGCCGCACGGCGATCTGCCACAAAGTCAGCCAGTGTATTATCTGTCTCATGTCCAACAGAACTAATTACCGGTGTTTTGAGTGCGGCAATGGTGCGCGCTAGCTGTTCATCATTAAAGACCCACAAATCCTCAATGGAACCACCACCACGACCCACAATAATAGTGTCAAATGCCATAGCATCAATTCTGTTGAGCTGCCGAATAATTGTTGGCGCAGCTTTGTCTCCCTGCACTACTGCGGGAAATAAAATAACTTGTGCCGTTGGAAATCGACGTTGTACCGTACGGGCAATATCTTCAATAACTGCACCGGTTGGTGATGTGACAACTGCTATTTTTTTAGGAAATAACGGAATATTTTTTTTAGGTAAATCAAATAATCCTTCTGCCTGCAATCGTTTCTTCAATTGTTCATAGGCTAAAAATAATTCTCCCACACCGTCTGGTGACATCGACTCCAAAATTAATGAATACGAACCACGTGGTTCGTACAATTCCACGCGACCCACAGCATTAATTTTCATGCCTTCTTCAGGTTGAAATTTGATTCGTTTCTGATAACCAAACATCGAAGCGCTAATAACAGCGTTACCCTCTGAATCTTTAATAGAAAAATAGAGATGCGGGCCACGCCGTCGCCCCATATTGGAAATTTCACCTGTAACATAGACTTTTGCGAGATAAGGATCCGCATCAAATTTGCGTTTTAAATACGCAGAAAGCGCTGATACTGTTAAATACTTATTATTTGTTTCTGACATGGTGCCTCTCAATCGCTCATAATGATTATATACACTCATTATACCTGAAAAACTGCATAAAAAAACAACTAACCTAAAGGCTAGTTGTTTAGTTTGGCATGCCAGATGCGCTCTGACGGGCGATTACTAGTTGTCACACTAATAATAAAGTCGCGTCACCTCAGTGTTAACACTGTTAGTCATGGTGAGATGAGATAGTTCCACAACACACTCATCATCTGCATCTATACGAGATTTGTGACTTAACACGGCAGACCGCCTTCGGCGCTAATTTTTCAAGCGCTTCGACTCATCGCATAAATTAATGATAACAAATATATCAACAATAGTCAACTTAAGATGATCATCTTAAGCCCTTAATGATGCGATATTTACAGTTAGTTATGAAATCGTTATACTTATAAGCATGATAAAAATAACTAAAATAACGCAACATTTCATCCACCATCACATTGCACCTAAAAACACTAGTTTAGATGATTTGTTCGTTGCAAATGCTGATTTGAAAGACAAAAAAGCATTAGCTGCTTATGTGATTGAGACATACAGCCTTGGTCAACTGGTTAGTGTTAAATTTAATGTTGCCGATCACATTCTCGACTTTACCTACAATCAGGCTGAAAATATCGGACGAGTTGTGGCTGAAGTCGCCATAGTGGACTGATACCGTTTATATTTCAACATCAGCTTGGGCTTCTGTTTCTGCAGATGCTTGCTCTGAGACAATGTGTGCTAACTGTTCATCAAACCAACTTGCAATCTTTGCCTGTGCACTGTCAGTATCATCCTCATAAGTTGAAACCGAACTCACTAACGCAATCTTCAGTCTTGACTGACTAACAAGGGGATTCTCAACAATCATGTACAGATTGACAACAAGTGCTTCACTGTCTGGCAAAATCATTTTTCGTAACTGATTTTGATAACGCAGCGGTAAGTTGATAACATTTGTTTCAAGACTTAGTGTGGTCCCATCCGCCTCAATGCCGCCATTGATATTAAGCGTAACTTGCATAAAGTTTTCGTCGGTTACATGCTGGGCTAACTCGCTCATGAGCGCATCAATTGGCACAGTTTGTCCATCCTCGACAGTTATTGATTTGTTATAAAATGCTGCATCAGCAATGTTAGCCAACGCACGTTCACCTGTTATTTGCATAAAATTTCCTCATGTATAATATTACCATACCTACTCACTTTGCTGATTAAAAATCATTTTCAGTTAACATTATTGGGAGAAAAATATCAATGTTTGAAAAGCAAAAAATACCCGCACTTGTATCGATTGGACTATTTACTTTTATGTCAACATTAGACGGGTCAATCGTTAATGTTGCATTACCAACAATTGCGCGTGAATTAGCCATCCCTCTAAGTCAAGCTACATGGGTTGTCACTATCTATTTAGTGATTATCTCGGGTCTAATTGTTTTATTTGGACGGCTTGGCGATTTATTAGGTAAAACAACCATTTTTCGTTACGGTATGATGATTTTTACAATAGGTTCTTTATTATCTGGCATTAATTTAGGATTACCTTTTTTACTTTTTGCACGTAGTTTTCAAGCGATTGGCGCTTCAATGACCATGAGTAATTCTTTTGGTATCACATCGACTCTTTTCCCGCCAAATCAACGCGCCCGCGCTATGTCAATTATTGCAATGTTCGTTTCCTTAGGTTCAATTGCTGGCCCAGCAATTGGTGGTCTCATCTTGTCGATTGCTAACTGGTCATATATTTTTTGGATTAACGTCCCTATTGGTGCCATAGCATTTTGGGTAGGCAATCGCTATCTTCCAAAAGAAAAGCCATTAGGCACACTCAGTGAAGTTGATTGGCTAGGTGCATGTCAACTACTCATGACTATGCTATTGTTCTTTTTAGGCATGAACAGCGGTCAAAGTATAGGTTGGCATCATATCTTAGTTTGGCTTTTACTTTTGCTCAGTGGCTTAACCTTTGCTAGTTTTATTTGGCAAGAAAAGCACAGTCCTTCGCCGCTACTCAATCTACATATTTTTGATAATCATACCTTCGGCGTTAGTGTCGTTCTAAGTGCCATGTTTTTCACAGTCAACGCATACGTCAATATTTTGACACCATTTTATTTACAAAATTTTCGAGGCTGGTCTGCGGGAATGGCTGGCATCATAATGATGAGTATACCCGCATCAATGTTTGTTTTTGCACCCATTTCAGGTATTCTCTCTGATCGTTATAACAAAGAAATCATTACTTTAATTGGTATTTCAGGATTGATAGTTTCTCAAATAGGCTTTCTAATTTTTGGACAAGCAACGCCCATTTGGTTAATCGTTACCATATTACTCTTTACTGGTATGAGCGCAGGTATTTTCCAATCACCGAATAGTGCCTTGGTCATGGCCAGTGTTAACAAACAATATTTGGGCATTGCTGGATCAATCAATGCATTGGGACGTAATGTCGCTTTTGTGTTTGGTAACATTTTTGCCACAACAATTTTATTCCTCTTGATGTCACGACAAGCTGGTCACCGTGTCGCTACATACGATCCACAGCACCCATCCTTATTTATGACTGCTATGCACAACAGCCTGTATTTTTCATTGACACTCGCCATAGTTGCCTGGCTATTGACTGCCAAACGATTATTTCAAACAAAAAAGAGCTCATGAGCTCTTTTTTTACTGTTTATGTGGCATGCGTGCCCAAAAGTCAGCTTTATTCGTCTGCCTTTCACGTGCAATAGCCATCGCATGTTTCGGGACATCTTCTGTAACTGTTGAACCTGCCGCCGTAATTGCTTCATCGGCTATCGAAACAGGCGCTACTATTTTTGTGTTTGATCCAATAAATGCATGATCTCCAACTGTTGAATAAAACTTATTGACACCATCATAGTTAACAAAAATTGATCCGGCACCAATGTTGACATCTTCGCCAACTGTTGCATTACCAATATAGGTCAAGTGACCAGATTTTGTGTCGCGACCTAGTTTAGCATCTTTCACTTCAACAAAGTTACCTATATGAACATTGTCGGCCAAGTCAGTTTGTGGCCTTAAATGAGCGTATGGTCCAACGGTAACACCATTTGCCAATTGCGCTGATTCCAAATGAGATGCAGTAATGACATTGTTGTCACCAATAAGACTATTTTCAATTCGTGATCCTTGGGTAATTAAATTGCCCGTTCCAATAACTGTATCTCCTAGGATTGTGACGCCACCCTCTATCACCGTATCTGCAGCAATTTTCACTGTTTTATCAATGTAAGTACTGGTAGGATCAATCAATTCAACACCTGAAACCATTAACTCATGGTTAATGCGTCCATGCATAATTTGATTTGCAGTAGCCAATGCCACGCGGTCATTCACACCCAATGACTCTGTAAAATCATGTAAAGTATGGGCCCCGATTTGCTGACCATCATGTCTCAAAATATCTAGTGTATCTGGTAAATAGTATTCCCCTTGGGCATTGTTATTTTCAACTTTTGACAAAGCATCAAACAACAATTGATTATCAAAAACATAAACACCAGTATTTATTTCTTTAATGTGTCGTTCGGTCACACTGGCATCTTTTTGTTCGACAATTTTAATAACAGTATCATCATCACCACGCACGATTCGACCATAACCAGTGGGATCCTCAGCAATTGCAGTCAATACAGTCACAGCATTATTGCTGTTCTGATGTTCAGCCACCAATTCTGAAAGTGTTTCAGGACGAAACATCGGTGTATCACCTGACATAATTAATGTCACACCATCACTGTCTTTTAATTCTGATTGTGCTTGTTGTACTGCGTGACCTGTACCAAGTTGTACCATTTGTGAAACAAATTTACTGCGATCACCAACATGTTCCTGTACGCGTTGCGCACCAACACCAATCACTGTAATCAATTGACTAGCATGCAATGTTGAAACAGACGCCAGTACCCAGTCAATCATTGTTTGGCCAGCCACACGATGCAACACTTTTGGCGTCGCCGATTTCATGCGTGAACCTTGCCCAGCAGCTAATATTAGTACGTTAATCTCGTCTTTACTCATGTTTACATTAATCCTTATGACTATAGATTTCTTCTAAATAATTGCCCGCTGTTACTAAAATTGGGTCGCCATTTTTGAGGTTAGTATCAACATGTAATAATGACGTGAAATGATCTAACAATCGTGTCGTCGAGCGACCTTCAGCAAAAACAGCTGTCCCAACGACTGTCCCATCAAATTCACCGACCAATGTCTGCATCCCTTGAATTGTCCCACCGGCTTTCATGAAGTCATCAACCACCAAAACCCGTGAACCTGTTCGGAGTGAGCGACGGGACAATTCCATTTTCTCAACCCGCTTTGAAGAACCTGTCAAATAATTAACAGAAACCGTTGGCCCCTCTGTGACTTTGGCATCATCACGAACAATCACAAAAGGTACATTAAGCTGTTCAGCAACTGCTTGGGCTAATGGGACACCCTTTGTGGCAGCTGTCATAACAGCATCAATATCATCTCGAAGGTACTGTGTTGCAATCAATCGGCCAGCTTGGCGTAGTATGTCTGGTCTTCCCAATAAATCTGACAAATAAACATATCCGCCAGGCAAAACACGTGTTTCGTCATTAACCAATTGTCTTATTTCTTCAATAAATGTTTTGGCTTCTGCTTCAGACATTGAAGGCACAAATCGTGCCCCACCGGCAGCACCAGGAACTGTTTCAAGTAAACCAGTCCCACGCTCTTGGAAAGTCCGTTTAAGAATTGATAAATCTTCTGAAATAGACGACTTAGCTGATTCATAGCGTTTAGCAAAGTAAGATAGTGAAATTAGCTTGCGTGGGCGCTCAAGCATGTAGCGCGCCATATCGACCAAACGATCTGAGCGACGTGTTTTCATAGTATGTGACGGACTCAAGCACTAGACTAGTCCGTTTCCTCCTTGATTTTTATTAACAATTACCTCTAATTATAGCATTATTTTCTAGTAATAGTTCGGAAATTAAGCCTTTCGTTTAAACTGCCATACAGAGCCTAAATAAATCAAAACCTCAATAATTGCGATAAAAAAACTGGTTGGCAATTCAGTTAGATAGGCAACACTCAAACCAACCCAAGTTCCAAACAACGCAAAAATAATTGCCATTCCCATTAATTGTACAGTAGTGGTGGCATAATATTTAGCACTAGCAGCTGGTAGTGTAACCAGAACAAATATTAATAATGAGCCCACTAATTGGGATGAAATGCTGACAGACAAGGCAATCATGACAAGAAATACATAACGTACCCCTTGTTGTCGTCGTGTTTGCATAAACATCCCCTGCTCGTCAAAAGACAACTGCCGTAGTGTCCGATAATTAAACAATAGTGTGACCAAAACGATTGCAGCTAGCACCAAAAGCAGATACAAATCATGATGACTGATACCCAAAACTGACCCAAATAAAATACCCGTTGCAGCGCTCGATGATGTGTGCCCTAATGCTAGAAACAAAATCCCCAATCCAATTGCTAACGCAGAGATAGCGCTGGTCACATTGTCACGTTTAGTATATGTTGACTCCAATGCACCTATAGCGACTGACGAGGCAACTGTTGCGACCATCATACCAAGTAAAGCCGGCCATCCAATCCATAGACCAAAAGCAGCACCGGCAAAGCCAATTTCACTGAGGGAATGGGTTAAAAAAGCGTAATTTCGGGCAACCACAAACGTACCAATAACGCCAGCAACAATACTAACAATGGTACCAGCGACAAAAGCATTCTGCATAAAACTATATTCAAACATAATGAACCTCATTTTCAGGATGCGTAAGTGTCATATCAACCGTTATTTTTTTTAATGCTTGTGCATTTCCCTGCGTTACGTTTCCAGCATCAAACAGCAAAAAACCATCGGCAAAATCAGAAACTAAGGTCAACTCATGTGTGATGAATAAAACCGTCAATCCGGTTTCTTTTTGTAACCGTACAATTGCTGTCAGTAATTGTCGCTTGTGTTCATGGTCTAAACTGGCTGTTGATTCATCTAAAATCAGTAATTCTGGTTGCTTAACTAGTGCTTGAGCGACAAATGCTCTTTGTCTTTGCCCACCAGATATCAAACCCAGTCGTTGATCAGCAATATTAACTAAATCCATTTTTTGCAGTGCCTTATGAATAGCTACTTTTTCTGAGCGATTATTAAATAAATGCCAGCCACTATTAAAAGCCAGACCAACAAATTCCGCAACACTGAGCGGATAGTCTCGCGAAATATCTCTAAACTGCGGTACAAAGCCAATGGATTTCGTAGTGACATTCAAATTGCCAACATAATTATGATGTTGTCCAAGTATCGTTTTAATAAACGTTGTTTTGCCAGCACCGTTTTCACCCAAAATGGCGTAAAAACTGCCTGCCGGTACATCAACGTTTATTTCAGACGCAATGGCCCTATCGCCATAACGGATTGTTAGTTGGTGTGTCTCTATAATTGCATTCATTGTGCAAGCGCCTTTTGTATTAGTCGTAATTGTGATAATTGCCAAGACCAAATGTAAGCGTCTTGCGGTAAAACTTGGTTAAATGTTACAACGGGTACATTATCTTTTTTTGCTGCTGCGATTAATTGTTTATCATGATTCGTCTGATCTTGCGTTGCCGTCAACACAAAATCAATTTTTTGGTCACTCATTTTTTTCTCTAATGCTGTCATAGCATCATCATCAAGTTTGTCAACATCGTTACTTGCTGATTGATAGCCCAATTGTGTCATCATTAATTCTTGCGATTGATTAGTAGCTAAATAGGTGACATTTTTACTTTTTTTCAAATTTTGAAATACTGATGTTAATTTAGCCGTTTTTTTCAAAAGGCTTTGTTTATTGGCGACATAACTATTACGATTGCGGGGATCCATATCACTCAGTTGATCCGTAATTTTAGTCACCATGTTCAAAGTTGTTTGGGGACTCAAATAAACATTGCGATAGTTTTTACCGTCAGTAATATAGTCGCTCGCAATCACTAATCTTGCGGACACCCCCCATTGTTTGGCACGCGTTAGCAACTGGCTTTCATGCGTATCAGTGATAATCAACTCAGACTTTTTAAATTTTGTTTTTTGCGCTTGATCAGTAACATTTGAAATAAGTTCCGTTTTACCATGCTTACCAGCAATAGCCGCTGCAATCTGTTGATAAGCAATGTTATCAGTAGCAATGACAACAGGTTTGCTGTCAGGGACGCTCGTTTCACCAGCCATGTTAACAAACACTAAAAAAATCCCGATTGGAATTAGGAGGATTGTTAAAATAGCATAAATAACTTGTTTGTTCATAGTGTTTTATTTCATATTGCAGATGCCGATCATCTGCTGACAACCTGTAATTTTTTGGACGTACTATATCATGATAACACGATTTAAAACAGACAAAAACACTTGTTGATACAAAAAAAGCCCACAATTGGGCAATTAATCAGCAAATGTAATGTCGATATTTTTTGTTAATATGTCTGTATAGCTATACGAAGCACGCTCAAAATTAGCATCCTCATCTAATTCAACAACGAATAGTGATGGAAATGTTGACCTTAAAATGCCTGAACGTTCCGTAATCTTTTTGCGACCTGCTTGGGCAACTACGGTTACTTCTTGTCCAACATGTGAATCTAGTTGAACCTTGATCTCTTGCAAACTACTTGGCATTTTTATACCACCTTTCGTGTAAAAGCTTATTTCATTATACTACAAATAAACCTTTTAAGCAAGTATAACTGAATATTTCAGCGTTTTTTAGTATAAATATTCGGCTATTTCACTAATTTTTGCGTTCGTAATGCCAAATATAAGTCCGTGAAATCAGTTAAATCCACTCTTTCCGCCCTGATTGAAGGTTCAATGTTGGCTTCTTGCAAGGCCTTTTCTAATTTGGATTTTATTTCGGCCTCTTTCCCGTACGTTTGCAATAAATTATTCCACAAACTCTTGCGTCTATGCGAAAAAGTGCCCTTGATGACGCCAAAAAGTTGATTGGGTTGCTCAACAGGTACATCAGGTGTCAAAGGTGTCAGCTTAACGACTGCGCTGTCAACATTCGGCGCAGGATTAAATGATGTTGCTGGTACTTTAATTGCTAATTGTGCAGTCGCAAAATATTGTATGGTCAAAGTTAAAACCCCATATTCTTTTGTTCCCACCTGCGCATTCAAACGATCAGCAACCTCACGCTGCATCATAACAACAATGTTATCCCAAGCGATATCTGCACGCAGTAGCTGCATCAAAATCGGTGTCGTAATATAATATGGCAAATTTGCGACAATTTTAACGTTGGCATTTTCACCAAATTCTTCTGTGATCACCTGCTTTAAATTAACCTTTAAAATGTCATTTTCAATGACGTGAATATTCTGATATGGCGACAACGTATCCGAAAGAACTGCTACCATTTGAGGATCAATTTCAAATGCAACCACTTTTTTGGCTGATTTAGCTAACTGTTCTGTTAGGGCCCCAATACCGGGCCCAATTTCAATCACATTGTCTTCAGCTGTAATTTCAGAGGCTGCCACAATACCATGCAATACATTTAGATCAGTCAAAAAGTTTTGGCCAAACTTTTTCTTAGCCCTTAATCCATATTCATTTAAAATTGCTTGTGTTCTTGTTGGATTGGCAATATCAATTGTTTTTCCCACTTTGCATTTGTCCTTTCAACGCTTCTTCGATTTGTGTACGTTTGATACCAAAAGCATTTAAACGTTTAATCAACTGTTTGCCATTGGTATAACCAATGTGTAGCTTTTCACCTACCACAGCCCGACGTTCACGCGCATTTGGTCCACTTAAAAGGCCTTGTTGCAACAAAAATGATTGATCAATATCACTTGATACAGTCACACGTGGTGTCATTAAATGTCGTAAAGCATTTATAATTGTGTCTGGGCTAGCATGTTCAATGCCTAATGATTTGTGAGGATTATCATGACTCGCGCGCGCTTGATTTTGTGTGATGTATGCTTGCTTAGCGGTCGGAATAACTTTTGTTATGATATTACGGATTCGCTGCCCATTGAAATCAGGATCAGTAAAAATAATGACACCGCGTTGTTTAGCAGCTAATTTTGCTCTATCAATTGCTTCTTGACCAATAGCACTCCCGCCAGTTTCAATCGTATCAGCAATCACCGCACGAGCAATGTTTTGTGTGTCAGAGCGTCCTTCGACAATAATAACTTCATTAATATGCTGTCTATCAATCATGATTTAAAAACAGGCGATGCGCATTTTGACGCGTTACATCAGATAACGCCTTTGGCGACATGTCTAACGTTTCTGCTAGACTATCAATGACATACTTCACAAAAGCTGGTTCATTAGTTTTACCACGATAAGGCGTAGGCGCCAAATAAGGTGCATCAGTTTCAACTAAAATACGGTCTAATGGCACAACCTTGGCCGCGTCTCGTACTTCTTGAGCTTTTTTAAAGCTAACAACACCACTAAACGAAATTGACATCCCGAGGTCAACAAAAGCCAGCGCCTGTTCTGGTGTACCTGAGAAGCTATGCATCACACCTTTTTCGACACCAGATGCCTTTAAAATTTGATAAACATCATCAAACGCATCCCGGTTATGAATGATAACGGGTAGATCGTATTTCTTGGCTAGGGACAAATGCGTCACAAAAGCTGCTTTTTGAGTCTCATGAGACGTATTTTCCCAGTAATAATCTAAACCGGTCTCCCCAACACCAACAACTTTGTCCTGCTGCAACTGTTCAGCTAAAGTAGTGGCTGCTGTCTCGTCAAAGCCATCTGTATCTTCAGGTTGAAATCCTAAAACGGCGTATATATTCTCATGAGACTGAGCAATTGACAAAGCACGTTGATTCGCAATCGCATCATAACCCACAATATTCATTTCCATTACTCGGAATTCATTTGCCCGTCCAATATAGGCGTCCACATCATGATATAATTTGTCATCATTTAAATGTGCATGTGTATCGTAACTATCTGCCGGTGTCTTGGTTGGATCATAAATTGCCATTTTGGCCTCCAAATTATTATTTAAGCTAATACTTAGTATATCATGGTTCTACGTCAATAAAAAAACCGCTTTTTGCGGTTTAATTAGTTGGTGCAAAGTTTTTTAGTACACCATTAACAAACTTACGATCATCATCATCAGCGAATGTTTTAGTTAATTCCACTGCCTCATCGATGGCAACCTTATAGGGTGTTGCTTTGATTGAAACTAGCTCATAAATAGCTAAACGTAGTATGACGAGATCAGCTTTGTTGATTCGGTTAATTGCCCAACCATCAGCTAAATGAGCCGAAATTTGCTCATCTAAGTCATTTTTTGATCCCAACACTCCATTAATTAATCTCGGCAAATAATCATCAAATGTTTTACCATTCAAAACGATGTCATATAAATCATCGATTTTACTATCTTGCGGATCTTTTTCAAGTGCAAAAAGAATTTGAAATGCGGCTTGGCGAGACTCATGTCGCGTTAAACTTGCCATTAATTAGTTACCTCGTCACCAAATAAGTTATTAGGATCAATTGTACTGTCAGCCTTTTCAGGTACAATACCACTGACATGAACGTTGATTTTTTCAACATGCAAATCCGTCATAGATGCAATTTGTGATTTGATGGCGTTCTGAATATTCAAAGCAACTTTAGGCACCGCCACACCATATTGTACAAATACATAGGCATCAATCACTAATCCATCAGTCGTTTGTTGTAATTCAACACCTTTACCACGCGCATTAGAACCAAAAACGCTTGTAAAACGATCAGATAATTTGCCACGCATTGAATAAACGCCACTCACTTCCTGAGCCGCAATTTGCGCAATGATTTCAACAACTTCGGGTGTTACTTGTGTCGTACCGGACACTTCACTTTTTGTTGCTAACAATAAATTTTTGTTTGCCGTTTTACCTTGCTTGATTTCTCTGGCCATAGTGACTCCTCGACAATCTTTTTAAAATAAAAAGTTCCACAAGGGAACTTTCAGGGTTACCGTGTACAGTGGCACTTGATCGTAATGACTGCATTTTGATTTAAAAATTCAATGTTATCAAAAGCCAATTCATTCATGCCAAGCTGTAATCACGCGCGGCCCTTATATGAACCGTCTTCAGTATTAACAATAATTGTTTCACCTTCGTTAACGAAGTCAGGCACCGTGATTGTAGTACCAGTTTCAACTGTTGCAGGCTTACCTGAACCAGTAGCGGTTGCACCCTTGATGCCCGGTTGTGTTTCAGTAACTTTCAATTGAACAGTTGATGGTAATTCAGCACCCAAAATTTCGTTACCGTACATTGTAATCTTAACTTCCATACCTTCAAGCAAAAACTTCAAAGCATTAGTCAAATGTTCATCAGGAATATTAACCTGTTCGTAAGATTCAACATCCATGAATACACGACCGTCATTTTCAGCGTATAAATATGACATTGGACGTGTTGTGATGTCTGCTTGTTCAAACTTATCCCCTGGTCGGAATGTTACTTCGTTAACCGCACCTGTACGCAAGTTCTTCAACTTTGAACGTACAAAGGCACCACCCTTTCCAGGCTTAACATGTTGGAAGTCCAAAACGCGCCAAATTGAGTTTGAATATTCGATTGTCAAACCCGTCTTTAAGTCATTCATGCCGATTGCCATGATTAGTATCCTCTTTATTCAGTAATATAATTATTATAACAGAAATCCACTCTTAATAGTACAGACTTCAAACAAGTAAAAATTTTACCATATTTTCAGGCTATTTTCAATCTTTTTTGCTATTTAACTCCGGTTGCACAATCAATGCATCCAAGCGACGTAACGTTTTTAAGAATTCTTTTCCTTCAGATATGCCAAAAATATCCAGCCACTTATTGAAGCGTTGACGAACACTTTGAGCAATAATTGCTTCAACCTCAGCACCTTTAGGTGTTAGGACTAACAACACACGTCGCCTGTCATCTGGGTCTTTTTCTTGCGTTAAATACCCACGGTCAAATAACGGCTTTAGTTGCCGGGCTATTGCCCCCTTGGTTACACCACGATCTTTAGCAATCTCAGTCATAGTCAAAGGTTCCTCGCTTTGGGAAACAGCCGCCATGATTAACCATTGTTCAAATGAAGCGCCATATGGATTAGCTGGTTGTGAAATTAATTTTTCTAGATTTTTAAGTGCTGACATATAAACACTTACGAATTCACTCAATAGATCTGAATTTTTCATTTTATTCCTCACATGCTGTCAATCATGGTCATCACTTCATCAAGATTATTAACAACATGTACCCATTTCATGTCATCAATGTTCACAAAATGATCGTTAACCATTTGATTCAACCAATTTTCAAAATAATCATAAAAACCATTGATGTTGTACAAAATCAGTGATTTATGGTGCAACCCAAGCTTGGCCCAGCTAATGACTTGTGCAATTTCTTCCAGCGTGCCAAGCCCCCCTGGTAAAGCAACGAAAACATCTGAATTATCAATCAGTAGCTGTTTCCGCTCAGTCATCGATGCTACTTCAATGAACTTCGTTATTTTATCAACATCAATAGCATCTTCTGCCAAATTACGTGGTGAAATACCTAAAACCTTGCCATGATTGGCCATAACACTCGTCGCCAATGTTCCCATTAGCCCATCTTTTCCGCCACCATACACTAGGTATAAGCCTCGCTTAGCTATTTGTTTACCAAACGCTTCTGTTTGAATTTTGAAATTGGGATCACTACCAAATTGTGAGCCCATAAAAACGCCAACTGCCTTTGTTCTCATTTGTTTATCCCTTACACCAATTTACCAATTATAGTATTAATAATCAAGTGAAGTATCTTAAAATCAGTCCATGTGGTAAACTAGTAGTTAAGGTTTTCGTTCGTGACAAATTAAAATACTATTTTTGGAGGCATTTATGATTTTTAAAGTTTACTATCAAGAACACCCTGAGCGCAATCCAAAGCGCGAAACAACACAGTCACTTTATTTAGAGGCTGAAAGTTTACCTCAAGCACGTGAGTTAATTGAGGAAAACACGCAATACAATGTGGAGTATATCGAAGAATTGTCAGATAAGGCTGTAACCTACGAAAAGGCCTACCCTCACTTCGAAATCACAACATTCTAATGACATATTCAGTAGATATTAAACCTAATGAAGTCGCAGTTTATGCGCTAGGCGGTTTAGGCGAAATCGGTAAAAACACGTACGGTATTGAGTATCAAAATGAAATTATTGTCGTCGACGCAGGCATTAAGTTCCCCGAAGACGAATTACTTGGTATTGATTATGTTATTCCAGACTATACTTATTTAGTTGACAATATCGATCGCGTTAAAGCACTGGTAATCACTCACGGACACGAAGACCATATCGGTGCTATCGCCTACTTTTTACAAGCTGTTAATGTACCAGTTTATGCTGGCCCATTAGCCATGGCACTCATCAAAAATAAACTCGAAGAGAAACAACTACTTAACCGTGTCGAGTTACACGAAATTACTGATGGTTCCGTATTAGAATTTGATAAAATGAGTGTCGAATTTTTCCGAACAACCCACTCAATTCCCGATGTGTTTGGTGTTGCAGTACACACACCAGTTGGCACAATTGTGGAAACTGGTGACTTCAAATTTGATCTCACCCCAACTACTAAGCAGCCGCCTAACCTTTGGTCAATGGCACGCATCGGCGAAAATGGCGTTTTGCTCATGATGAGTGATTCAACCAACGCTGAACGTCCTGAGTGGACTAAGTCAGAAGCTTGGGTTGCAAAATCCGTTAATCGCATTTTTGACAAAATCGAGCACGGACGCATTATCTTTGCCACTTTTGCCTCAAATATGAACCGTGTACGAATGGCGACAGATGCCGCAATTGCACGTGGTCGTAAAATTGCAGTGTTTGGTCGTTCTATGGAGTCTGCCGTGACAAACGGTCGTGCGCTGGGATATCTCAATATTCCTGATGACATGCTCGTTGAACAGTCAGACATTAAACATATTCCTGATGACGAGCTTTTGATTTTATCAACTGGTTCTCAGGGTGAGCCAATGGCTGCACTAGCTCGAATTGCCGAAGGTACTCATAAGCAAATTCGTCTTAAGCCCAAAGACAATGTCATATTTTCATCTTCTCCCATTCCTGGTAACACCGCTTCTGTTAACGCTGTTATCAATAAATTAGAAGAAGGCGGTGCAAATGTTATTTATGGTAAGGTAAATAACATTCACACTTCTGGTCACGGTGGTCAAGAAGAAGAAAAGCTCATGCTAGCACTAATGAAGCCCAAGTTTTTCATGCCAGTTCACGGTGAATATCGTATGTTAAAAGTTCACGCTTCTTTAGCGCATGAATTAGATATTCCTGATGATCACACTTTCATCCTTGAAAATGGTGATGTTCTGGCATTAGATGGTGAAAATGCGCGTGTTGCTGGTCACTTCCCTGGTGAAGATACTTATATTGATGGATCAGGGATTGGCGATATTGGTTCGGTTGTCTTACATGATCGTCAAAAGCTATCACAAGATGGTTTAGTGGTCGTCACTGCAACCATCAATCTCAGCAAAAAAGAAATCCTTTCCGGTCCAGACATTTTATCACGTGGTTTCGTTTATATGCGTGAATCTGGCGACTTAATCAATGAAGGCCGTCGTGTCATTTTTGGTACAATTCGTCGTGTGATGAACAACGCCAACGCAAGTGAATCAGATATTCGTCAAGCTGTTATTGACGAATTGTCACGCTTTTTGTACAAAGAGACTGCTCGAAAGCCAATGATTTTACCTATGTTAATTATGATGTAATACAAACCACTAAATTTTAATAATTTGGTGGTTTTTGATTTCCTTTTTTCGAGCATTATGTCTATCGCCATATACTCACCTCCAAACGTTACATGCTATATCATGACAAAATACAGACATTACAAAAATAAATTCGTAATTATTCGGAAAAAACATAACATATTCTCAAAACACCTAGAACGCAATATGTTACAATACTGTAAGTAAAACATTAAGGAGCTATCATGACAACACGTAAAATTCCTACAATCATGGGTACACAGCATCCCGATAACGCTAATGCACCTTTCTGGGACAGTTCTCAGCAACCATTCATCAGCGCTTATCGCGAGACCAGCGAAGCATTTGAAAACTTTAGTGAATTAAATGTTGACGAATACATGTGGGATTGGGAAGGTAAACATGCCGATGCCGCCGTCATTGATCGCTTATTTAGCTCAGAGTATGACTATTTCAAAGAACATCAAATTGGTCGCGACAAGTTTTTAACTTTCCGATTCCCGAATATTTGGGAAGAAAAGGGTTATAACTTGATGCAAGCCATGACAGCTTTTTTGAGTTCCGAAGATTTCGCACATGATCTTGGCTTCACCCGACCTCTATTTGAAGCTATTTTGCCAATGGCACAACGTGCAGACCAAATTTTAAAAATGCAACTCCTGTTTGAAAAATTAGCAAATTTCAAAACAGCAGAGTTCACGCGTTCTGATAAGAATACACCTTATATCGAAATGATTCCGCTATTTGAAGATTTTGATACGCAATTGCATGCACCAGAAATTTTAAAAGAATACTTGACACTCCATGAAGAACACTTTGGTTTCCGTCCAAAGTATCTACGTGTTTTCTTGGCAGGGTCTGATTCAGCCTTGACTGCCGGATTTATGAGTTCGATTACAGGAAACAAATTAGCAATTGCAAGATTACATGAATTTGCCGAGCAAGAAAATATTGAAATCTATCCTATTTCTGGAACAGGGTCAGCCATTTTTAGAGGTGGTCTTTCGCCTCGTCGTATTGATCGCTATGTCAAAGAATTTCCCGGTGTCAGAACAGCAACGGTCCAATCGGCCTTTCGTTATGATTTCCCCTTAGAAGAGGTTCAATCAGCTATTGCCAAATTAAAGGCTGAGTTGCCAGTTGCCAAACCACTCAAAATTAGTATTGAAGATCAGAATGTACTAGCAGAAGTTGCTGAAATTTCAGCCAAATATTACTCAAATACACTAGACAACTTAGTACCAAGTATGCAACCAATTTTCAAGGCGTTCCCCAAGCGTCGTGACCGTCGTCAACACGTTGGTGTTCTTGGTTACTCTCGCTCTGTTGATGGCATCGAGTTACCTCGGGCAATTAACTTCACCGGTGCGTTCTATTCTGTGGGTGTTCCCCCCGAATTTATTGGTTTCGGGCGTGCTCTTAAACAACTTAATGCTGATCATCTTGGTGTTTTTGTGAGACACTATCCAAGTATGAAACAAGACTTCCGAGAGTTGGCTCGCTATGTCAACATGGATGCCCTACAAATCTTAAAAACTCAGAGTCCAGCTTGGGCTGAAGTGGAAGAAGATATTTTGATTTTGCAAGATATCTTTGGTTTCGAACTCCAACCTCTAACTAGAGAAGAAAAACAGCATGCAGAAATTGCGCTACAAGTTGTGCAAATTAAGGATGGCGCACCAATTGCGGTAACAGCGCTCATCAATCGTATGGCCCAGTTACGTCATTTCCTAGGTTAAAAAAATTCTAAAAAATGTACTTATCGTTTGATAAATAGCCTTAACAGGCTTTTTTTGTTACAATAAAATTAATTTGTTTGAAAGTTTGAGCGTGTCAATGCCACAATTCTATGTTATTAACAATCCTCTTGCTGGCAGTGGACGCCACCAAGAAAAAATTTCAAAAATTAAATCTCAACTCACTTTTGCATCGTGGCAAGACACAACTTTTGCTGGTCAAGCAACCCGTTTTGCAAAAAAATTAGCCAAGGATTTGCCTGATGTCCCTTCAGAAAATGTTATTCTAGCGATTGGTGGTGATGGTACTTTAAATGAAGTTCTGAACGGACTGCTTAAATTTAAGCGACATAACCCTATACCAATTGCTTACATCCCCAATGGCTCTGGTAATGACTTTGCTCGTGCTGCACAATTAGGTGATGCCAATGAATCTTTATCACGACTAGCAAAAATTAGATCCTCGCAATTGCTGACAGTTGGCAAAATTGTCGGTGATGCACCCAAAAAACAAACAAGGTACTTTGTTAATAATTTAGGCATTGGTTTCGATGCGGCAGTTGTTTCACAAACAAATCATGATAAATGGAAAGCACGCCTTAACAAATTTGGTCTGGGATCATTGAGCTATCTTTTTTCAGTTCTCAAGGTATTTGCGAATCAAAATAGTTTTCCTGTCACGATTAATTCCGGTGACGACTATCTCAATTTCCCGCGCGTTTTTCTACTCACTTTAACTAATCAAGCTTATTTTGGTGGTGGTATCGCACTTTTGCCTGAAGCTAAGCTTACAACCTATGGATTAGATTTGGTTATCGCAGAAAAAATGAGTTTCGTTGAATTTTTAGGCATGTTTCTAGCTTTGAAAAAAAATGGTGGACATCTCAAGTTCAAAAAGGTTCATCATCTTAAAATGTCACAAAATGCTACCATTCACGTTCGTGATATACAACCTGGTCAAGCTGACGGAGAAGAATTAGGTAACGGAAGTTACGACTTTCAGTTAACATTTGAACATTACCCATTTTGGATTTAAACAAAAAACGCCAAGTCTTGAGATGTCATCTCCATTAGACTTGGCGTTTTTGACTTTTAACTAAAACGAGCAGAGCGTTCAGCTTGTGAAACAATTGTCGCTAATAGACGTCGTGCTACGAAATTTTGGCTGAGACGCAATACCATATCATCGCGATAATAAACTGCCGCTATTGCAGCAACCAATGTTGGAACAACACTATTGGCATGACCATGAACTAATGAATTTTTAATTGCTTCAGTATAATTGTGACTGTTAAGCAAACTCCAAATAACTGCCTCTAAAGTAGAAGCGGCCTTACCATCTAATACTATTTTATCGGCTGGAATATTTCTAAAATCAGGCAAATTAAGCTCATCAAACGCTGAAAGCTCAGAAACAAAGACTTGATGACGTGAGTAATACTCAAACCCAAAAGCTAACCCATTTTCAACGGCATCTGATAAATTATTACCGTCTAAAATTTGACTCAGAATGAGGCTCATCATCCCCACCGTCACCAAAGCACCCTCATCGTTGTGCGTCAATCCAGCAATACGATGAAGTAGCATCATTGCAGTTTCATCATTAACAAATGAGGTCCCATACTGATGATGCAAATAAAGTGCCACTGGTAACATACGTGCCAAGATGTTATCACTATCTGCTGCATCGTCTGATACACCTGCCGAAAGCATATCACGGTTTTTAATATAATTATCTAATGCTTTTTTTGTGACGTCATCGATACTTTGATGTGTACCAACAGGCGCATACTGCCGCCTTTGATACCAGTTTTGTAAGTGAGCCATTACATCTGCCAACTGATAGCCGCGTGTTAAACTTGCTGTTGTTGCTAATGACAAGCTAACTTGCGTTCCCCACTCTAACTGTCTATCAAATTGTTGATTTAACACCTTATCTTGATCATTAGCAGGTAAAGACGCGATACTTTCACCAATAGCCATGCCAAATATCAAAAATTGAATTGTTGATTGCTTTTTACTCATACAATCATTTTAACATGAATTAGAGCAAGCTTTTAATTTCTTCAACTTTATCCAAAGCTTCCCATGGTAAATCAATATCCGTTCTACCAAAATGACCAAAAGCAGCTGTTTGCTTATAAATTGGCCGGCGCAAATCTAAATGATTAATAATTGCTAATGGTCTGAAATCAAATAATTGTGTGATAATTTCAGTGATTTTATTATCACTAATTTTAGCAGTGCCAAATGTTTCGACATTGAGTGAAACAGGTTCCGCTACACCAATGGCATATGCAACTTGTAATTCAAGTCGATCAGCTACACCTGCGGCAACCATGTTTTTAGCCACATAGCGGGCAAAATAAGCGGCCGAACGATCCACCTTTGTCGCATCTTTTCCAGAAAAAGCACCACCACCATGGTGCGCCGCACCACCATATGTATCAACAATAATTTTACGACCTGTTAACCCAGAATCAGCTTGCGGACCACCCAAAACAAATCGACCTGATGGATTGATATAATATTTTGTCTGATCATCAACTAATTCTTGTGGCAAAACCTTATCGATTACTAACTCACGGACATCTTTACGAAGTGTTTCAAGTGATACTGCATCATTATGTTGTGTTGATATGACCACAGCAGCAATCCGTTGAACTTGATTGTCATCATTTAATTCAACGGTTACTTCACCTTTCGCATCTGGACGGAGGTAACTTAGCTGATTGGATTCGCGTACATCACGAATACGACGCATTAAACGATGTGACAATGCCAAAGTCAATGGTAAATAACTATCTGTTTCATTAGTTGCGTAGCCAAACACCATGCCTTGATCGCCAGCTCCTAATTGCTCAGGATCATCGTCAGCATTATCCACTGCCTGCGCAATATCAGATGATTGCTCAACAATCTTATTTGAAACGTTAACAGAATCTGCTGTAAATCCTAATTCTGCTTTATCATAACCGATTTCTCTAATTGTGTCTGTGGCAATTTGGCGAATATTAACATACGCGTTTGTCGACAGCTCCCCAAAAATTGACACATCTCCAGTTGATGTTGTCACCTCGACAGCTGAGCGTGCATATGGATCTTGGGTCAAAACAGCGTCCAAAATTGCATCCGCAATTTGATCTGCAATTTTATCAGGATGTCCAGCTGAGACAGACTCTGAAGTGAAAAATTTTGTCATTGATATTCTCCTGCGTAAGGTCGCCACCAGTTTTGCAAAATAAAAAGCTAAAGCCGAAATTAAAAAGCGCGCTCGACATCGTCGAACGCGCTAACGTGACGACTATCTGTACAGAATTACCACCGTACACTGCAAGCCGTTAAGCTTAACGCCGGTTGGTGCAGGGTCAAAGTGCTGTATCACTCGCCTGCTCTTGATAGCTGTTTTAAATTGTAATGACAATTGTAACAAACTTCCACGTACAATTCAACCATTTTAAATGGATTTCTGTACCTTATCAATTGTTAATTCGCTGGTATTGATACAATTCTGTCATAAAAATGATACGTCAGTTGTCCATTTTTAAGGTAAAATATTAGCTATGGATCAAGACTACTACCAACAATCAAACCTGTCTCAACGAATGCCAGATGGCACTATTTTACCACGTCGTTTGAGCACAGATGCCAGAGACAAAAGAAGTCTCGAAAGCTTTTCACCGGCAAAATTGAAAGATTGGCGTTTTGGGGTGCCTTTGATTGTGATAGTTATCTCGCTCAACCTCGTTTGGTGGCGATTACCACTACTACATACGCAAGACCTCGAAGGCGAGTTAACGTGGTCTTTAGCGCCCTTATTTGGCTATACGGTCACAATAGCTGCTGGTATGGCCCTTATGATAACGCAAAATTTTCGTAGTTTGTTAAGTTATCTGTTTTTTGCTATTAGCATTTTGTTCACCTTTAACTCACTCATTCAGGCACGTCGAGAAATTTGGTTATTATTACTTATCTTGGCCGCTTTCTTTATTGCCATTCAACAATTGTGGCTTGGTTTACAAAACATTTTAGGTTTAATTTTGCTGAGTTTTTTGGCGACCTTTACAATTCCAATTGCTATTTTTTACAGTGAAAATAATTATTTAACGCAGAAATTTATTCTACAATTATTACCAATGCTCTTCGCCTTCTTTTTTTACTTCACACCAGTCATTATGCCAAACCCAGATGGCAGAAAACTGAGTTTGTTGTCAATTGGTCTCTTTTGGGCCGCTTTGCTAAGTCACCATGTCGGTGCGACAACAATTGTTATCTTTATACTTAGTATATTTGCTTTTGTTCTACAATTTGTCAAAGCCCGCATTGGCAACTGGCAAAATATGATTTACGTTCTGCTTCTAGCGCTTTCAATGCTGTTAGTTTACCAATGAAAAATGATTCAAAACTGTTTTATAGCCAGTTTTGAATCATTTTTTTCAAATCAAGTATCACGCTTTTGCCATTTATCCATATTAATCCAGGTAATTGATGACGTAAATACGTTAGTTGCCGCTTAGCATAGCGTCTGGAGTCTTGTTGCAATTTTTTTATGGCTTCCTCAACCATTTCCTCACCTCTTAGGTAGCCGAAAAACTCTTTGTAGCCAATAGCCTTGCCAGCTTGTAATTCTTCTCCACCAGCGTTTAAAACCGCTTGTGCTTCATTTAAAACGCCTTCACTGACCATATTAGTGACCCGTTGGTTAATGCGCTGATACAGGATTTCGCGTGGCCAATCTAGTCCAACTACCAACGCGTCATATGTCGGTCGCTTTACTGTTGTCTGTTGTTTATGTCCTTGGTGTGCTATTTGAATTGCTCGAATCACGCGTTGCCTATTATTCAAATCAATTCGTTTAGCAAGAACATCATCTATTTTTATTAATTCGTCAACTAATTGTGGTAGTGTTTTGTCGGCCAATTTCAATGACAAATTAGGATCATTGGGACTGTATTCCAATGCTTGTAACCCAAGCAACGCTTTCAGATAAAAACCAGTTCCACCAACGATAATTGGTAACTTGCCACGTTTGGTAATATCTTCGATGATTTCGTCCGCCAGTGCAACAAATTCAGCTACAGAAAAATTATCAGTCATATTCACAACATCGATGAGATGATGTGGTATTTTTTTTTGTTCACGAATAGTTGGTTTAGCTGTCCCTACATCCAAGCCACGATAAATTTGCATTGAATCTGCTGACACAATTTCACCATTAAATTGCTCTGCTATTTGAATTGCTGCGTCTGTCTTGCCCGAAGCTGTCGGACCGGTAATGACTAATATTTTACTCATGCTCTTGTATTTCCTTACGCATTTTAACCGCCAAGGCTACTTGGTTAGTAATAATTCCCGGAATATTAGCCTCAAAAACACGTCTCATATCAGCTTCTTTGTCAACCGTCCAAGGTCGTATGTGTGCTTTCTTTCGCCAAAAAAGAGCTGGCTTCTTGTTTAGTATTCTAATATCTGGATGGATATAATCAAAAACACCACGTAGTTTAAGCCATACCACTTTGGGCGTCATCCAAAATACAAGTGCTGCTATTTCGGCATCGGGCTTTAACTTTCTGATTATTTCTAATGATTTCAAGTTAAAACTTTGATAAATAATAGGATAATTTGGTTTAAATGTCGCAACCATATCTAAAATTTCGGATTCAATGCCAGGATACATCACGTGATCGGTTTTAACCTCAATTAAAAGTGTTTGATTAAATTGCTTTTCTTTTAGAAAAGTTAAAAACTCAAATAAAGTTGGCACAGTTACGTTTGCCATTTTAGGCTCTTTATAACTACCAGCATCTAACATCTTAATTTCAGCTAGTGTCAAATCTTTGATGTATCCTGTTCCATTAGTCGTTCTATCTACTTTTTCATCATGAATAACTACTAATTTGCCGTCCAATGTTCTATGGACATCCATTTCAATCATATCAGGATGAAATGCCAAAGCGGCCTCAAATGCAGGCAATGTATTTTCTGGTGCGACTAGACGATAGCCACGATGTGCAATAATTTCTGTCATCATTTATCCAATCTTTTTTATTTACAAATTAAAGAAAATAGTCGATAATAGTATTTAAGAAGTCTTAAGAATTTAAGGAAGTGTTTAGAATATGAAATCATTCAGATTAGGTGTTATTGTTGGCGTAATTGGTTCTGCCGTCGTTGCAGCTGGTACGGCATTGGGTTATCGCCAAACTGTTATTAAGCCACAAGAGAAAGCTGAAGAAACTTACAACCAAGTGTCAAAAGCTGCTATTCGTCGTAGCGTTGCAGCACATCAATCACGTTACTAAAAAGAACCGCTTCTCAAGCGCGGTTCTTTTTTATTTTGTCTTTTTCCCTTCGTAACGACTGAAACCACCACGCAAGATAAAAATTTTTTCCTTAGCATAGCCCTGCTTTTTAAGTGATCTGGCAACACGGACCACATCCCGTAAATTATCATCGTAAAGAAAAATGTCACGATCCTGTCGCAATCCAGATTTACCCTGTAAAAAGTTCATGGCACTGATATTTCGGGCCCCCATAATATGCGAGCGCTTATATGGTTCACTCTCACGCACATCAATAATTTGACCATTATCCGAATCAATTTTAGATGCAAAATCTTCAGGCTTTAAAAGTTTGCCATTTTGTTTTGCTGACAAAAAGATCCATAACCAACCACCAAACGCAAACAAAATCCATAGCACAACAACAGTTGCAATCATCATTAAAATATTAGTCATAATACATCCTCTAAATCAATCTTATACCATTGTATCAAAAAAAGGCGCAAGCGCCTAATTAAAATAGTCGATTCAATCGATCTAGAGCATTTTTTAACATGATTGGTTCACCATGCTCTTTAAGTACGTCATTATTAACGTCGCTTAAATTGCCATACTCAAATACAATTGCCAAACGATCTTTCAGTTCTTCCCAACTTAAATCACTGTTACTTTGGGTCAACTGTAAGAAAAAAATGCTATTATAACGATACAAATCTGAAAGGAAATTGTTAGCATCAAAGTTTTTAGCAATTGCAATACCTGATTCAAAATCAAATAATTTAATTGTAATTGTCTTCGCAATGCTGCTAGAATCTTGTTTAACTAATCTAGACTTAGGTGGATTCACAGTGTGATTGACACTGCCATCATCGGATTGGCGCAATTCAGTACGACGTTCATCAGAAATATCATCAATTTCTGAATTTTTTTTATTAGCAAAATCCATAATATTATTAAGAATATCACCAACTTGATTTTCCGAATCTAATCTAGAAATAAACAATTCCAATCCATTACGATTGGGTAATATCTGGAATGAAACTTGATCGTCATCATCAAAATCATGCTCTGTATCAACTTCAGAAAGTATGTTGTAAAAGAAGGATTCGATTTTATCATGGTTGCCAAGCAATTCCATCACAGAAATACCACGATCTTCAAGATCAGAATTATTGATCATCACACGAATTGTATTTTCGTTTATACGCTCTCGTTCCATATTCACACTACCTTTCTAATTGAATTTTAAAATAATAGTTTCAAAGGACAGCGAACATTAACTCTCCTCAACAACTAAGTCTTTTGCTGCTTCTTCAAAATCCGCTTTATACGTTGCACGGAAAAGTTCACGTTGACGAACATCTCGAGGTAAGAATCGACGAATCTCATCTTCATTATAACCTACCTGTATTCTGCGGTCATCCATAATTATTGGTCGTTTCAAGAGTGAAGGATATTCAACAATTAAATCGATTAAAGTATTAATTGATATATCATCCAAGTTAACCTCTAACTTTGAGAAAATTTTGGATCGGGTCGAAATTAATTCTTCAGTACCATCTTCAGTCAAACGAAGCATTTCTTTCACCTCATTAGCGTTAATGGGGTTCTTGTTCAGATTTCTCTCAATATAAGGAATATTGTGATCTTCTAACCATTGCTTAGCTTTTCTGCAAGAGGTGCAACTAGGCGATGAAAAAAGTGTAACCATACATCGTTGCCCTCCAAATTCATAAGATATATCTATTATACCGTATTTACTTACTAAAGTACATTGACTATAGTATAGCAAAAAGAGCAACCAATTCATCATTAGATTGCTCTCGTTCTTCTTATGTACGGCACCGCATCGTCCTATCCTCGCAGGAAGCGATCCTCCAACTACTTTCGGCGCTATAGAGCTTAACTTCTGTGTTCGGTATGGGAACAGGTGTGTCCTCTATGC